>NZ_JBSGIT010000038.1:0-37667 GCF_053605205.1 Gordonia sp. NPDC003950
ACGGCCGTCGGCGTACTCCGCCGCGCTCGCCTCGCCGACGAGCGCGGGCATCTCGTACTCGTTCTGTCTTCCCGGGACATCGGACACATTGTCTTTTGACAATAATTTTCATTAACGGGTTGACTGTCCGTTGTGTATGCAAAACTGACAAATCCGACCAAGATCATCGCCCTGGCATCGGTCGCCTCGTTCGCGCTGGCCGCCTGCGGAACGGACTCCTCCTCCGGGGGTGCCTCGTCCGCGGCGCCAGTGGCCACTGAACAGGAAAGTGCGACACCGCGACTCGCGCTGTCGTATGACGGGGGTGTGTTGATCCTCGACGCGAACTCGCTCGACCAGGTCGCCGACATCCCGGTCGAGGGCTTCACCCGACTCAACTCGGCCGGCAACGGCCGCAACGTGTTCGTGTCCACGAGCGACGGATTCCAGGTGCTGGACATGGGTACCTGGACGGAATCCCATGGCGACCACGGACACTCCTACACAGCAACGCCGGTCATGACGGACATGCGATTCGGCGGCACAAAGCCAGGCCACGTGGTGCCGCACGACGGGCGAATCACGTTGTTCTCCGACGGCACCGGCGAAGTCGACATCGTCGATCCCGATGCGCTCGCCGAGGGGAGAGCCGAATCGACGAGCCATACCGTGCCCGAACCCCACCACGGTGTTGCGGTGGCGCGTGCAGACGACACGCTCGTCGTGTCGGTCGGCAACGAGGACGAGCGCAGCGGGATCGCCATTCTGGATGGTGATCGTCGGGAGATCGCCCGTAACGACCAATGCCCCGGCATCCACGGCGAATCCGGAGCCGCCGACGGAGTACTGACCTTCGGCTGCGAGGACGGCATCCTGATCGTGCGCGGCAACGAGATTCAGAAGGTACAGAGCCCCGATGGGTACGGCCGCATCGGCAACCAGGCCGGTGACGAATCGTCGCCGATCTCGTTCGGCGACTACAAGAAGGAGCAAGACGCCGAACTCGAGCGCCCACAACAGTTCTCGCTGACCGACACCCGCAACGGCACGATCCGGATCGTGCCGATCAGCACCAGCTATAGCTTCCGGTCGCTGGAACGGGGCCCCAACGGAGAGGCGGTTCTCCTCGGCACCGACGGCGCGATCCACGTCTTCGACGTGAACACCGGTGCCGAGATCAGGTCCGTTCCGGCGATCGGTGCATGGACTGAACCCGATGAATGGCAGTCACCGATGCCGAATATGGTTGTGCAGAACGGGGTGGCGTATGTCAGCGACCCGAGCGCGAAGACGATCACCGCGTTCGATCTCGCCGACGGGAAGCGGAAGGATCAGGCACAGTTGCCGCAGACGACCATCGAGTTGACCGGCGTCACCGGCTGAGGCGGCAGGACGGATCGCGATTCTCACGGCCGGGTGGAGCCGAGAGTGGCGCCGGGTTCCGGAGGCGGTCGGTCACATGACCGGGCGGACGTGCACGTCGGTGAGGTTCCGCAGATCCACATCGAGCAATGCCGTGGCGTCCGCGCGCGAGGACATCGGGATCGATCGCCGCCGGGTCCGCTCCGCGATGCCGTCGGTGCGAACCGCCGTCGTCGCGTCCCTCGGTTCATGTGGCATGAACCGAGGGACGCGACGCCGAGCAGTACGGCAACCACGATGCAGCACGACATGGTCTCGCTCCTCCTTCGCCCGTCGGCCCCGTGTCGAGGCGCCCCCTCGAAGAGACGCTGGTCCGAGTATGTCTCAACGTGTGACGATCTTCACCCGCGGGTCGCGTGACCGGTACTTCGTGGCCGTTTGCCACACTGGGAGTCGTGATCCGAGTAGGGCTGACCGGCGGCATCGGCGCCGGCAAATCGACCGTCGCCACCACACTGATCGAGCGGGGTGGCTACCACATCGACGCGGACAAGATCGCCCGAGAGGTCGTCGAGCCGGGGACTCCCGGCCTCGCGGCCCTCGTCGAGGCGTTCGGCGAGGGCATTCTCGCCGACGACGGCACCCTTGACCGAGCCGCGTTGGCGGCCAAGGCATTCGTCGACGATGAGAGCCGCACCACGCTCAACTCCATCACGCACCCGCTCATCGGGGCGCGCACCCAGGAACTGCTCGAGGCCGCCCCCGACGACGCCATCGTCATCCAGGACATCCCGCTACTGGTGGAGAACCATGGGGCGCCGTTCTTTCATCTGGTCATCATCGTCGGCGCCGACGAAGAGCTGCGGATTCACCGGCTGACCACCCAGCGAGGCCTTCCCGAGGCCGATGCCCGCGCACGCATCGCCGCGCAGGCAACCGACGAGCAGCGTCGCGCGGTGGCCGATGTCTGGTTGGACAACTCCGGCACCCCCGGCGACCTGGCGGGCGCGTCGGCGGCGTTGTGGGATCAGCGTCTGGTTCCGTTCGAGGCCAATGTGCGCCACCGGCGTGCTGCCGAGCCGGATCCGAGACTGATTGCGGCCGAACCGAATCCCGATTCGCTCGGCGCTCGCATCACCAACCGGTTGTGGGCGATCTGTGGGGACAAGGCGACGGCCGTCGTGGTGAGCGCCCGGGCAACCGACGATGCACCCACGGAACTCACCATCTCCGCACGTGACGCCGCGGCGGCGGCGGAACTCGAGTCCCTCCTCCCGCCGGGGGGATTTGCCCGCACCGCACCGGATACATATGCGTCGTCGGACCCCGGCAGGCCCGCACGGGTGCTGGTCGCCGAGGGATAGCGGATCCCGAGGTCGCCGAACGCGTCAGGCGAACTGTGCGGACAGACGCGCGTGCCGGTGCCGGAACAGATGGCCGACGAACCACCGCAACACCGGCGACAGCGGACGCAGTGGCAGGCGCGGAAGAAACGCGACCTCGTCGAGTACCTCCGTGGCCTCCGGTGAGTCGGGAGAGGACGGTGAGATCGGCGTGAGTGTGCGATCGTGCCGCCACGACGTCATCGTGAGCATCGATGAGCGTTCCCGAAATCCGATCCCCGGCCGGAGTTCGGCGATGGTCAGGTCGTCGTAGTCCAGGGGTAAGAAACCACCGTAGAGAAGCCAGACCTTTCCGATCCGCACACCGGGTTCGACGTCGGCGATCGTCTTCCCGCGGTGCCGCCGCGGCAGGACCATCCGCAGGTAGGGCATCAGTTCGGCGTTGATGCCGTCCATACTCGCGACACGTTCCCACACGCGGTCGGGCGCAGCGGCGATCACCGTGCGTCGGGTCACCCGCTGTGGCGCCGTCATGGCCGATCCCGCCACGTCATCCGCGTCCCGGTCACATCGTCGAGCCACGCCTGGACGTCGTGTCCGTGGTCGGCGGCGCCCACCAGTGCGCGCGTCGCGATGTCGACCGCGGTAACGGCATCGGCGAGCGGGAGCAATCCGGCGTCGTGCGCGGCGAACACCTCGTCGATGTCGACGAGGTGCAACGGTGTGCCCGGCACGTCGACGAGATCGAGATACCAGTCCTCGGCGTGCCAGCAACCGGCGTCGTCCGGGCCGCCGAACCGGCCGACGTCGAGGTAGAGGCGTTGGCCATCGCGAAACCCCTCGTCGAAATGGAAGATGTTCGCGCGCAGGCCCAGAGTCGGAAGCAGCCAGGATTCGAGGTAGGAGAATCGGGGATGGCCGGGGGTGGGACGGGCCATGTACAGACCCACGTCGGTGGGCCGGTACGCGTCGACCCGTCGGACGAACCCCTTGTTGTCGGTGTTCGTCATCGCTGCGACATCGAAGATCTCGCGTTTCGGTGGGTGCACGTCGACCTCTGTGGGCATGTCTGAGACCTTACGGCCCGCCTGCGCCGACAGCGCGGAACATCGATGTCATAGGTCGCGTTTACCCTGGTGTCATGGCCTTTGCAGCAGAACGTCCGGTGATCGCGCACTCGGAGTACCGCCCGATCGGTGAGGTCGAGCGGACCGAGGGCCACTTCACGGTGGTCAGTGAGTACGAGCCTGCGGGTGACCAGCCGGCGGCCATCGATGACCTGGAGAAACGCATCACGGCAGGGGAGAAGGACATCGTCCTGCTCGGCGCCACCGGAACCGGCAAATCGGCGACCACGGCGTGGCTCATCGAGCGGGTGCAGCGACCCACCCTGGTGATGGCGCCCAACAAGACCCTCGCCGCGCAACTGGCCAACGAACTGCGGGAGATGCTACCGAACAACGCGGTCGAGTATTTCGTCTCGTACTACGACTACTACCAACCCGAGGCATACATCGCGCAGACCGACACCTACATCGAGAAGGACTCGTCGATCAACGACGACGTGGAGCGGCTTCGTCACTCGGCGACGTCCAATCTGCTGTCCCGGCGGGACGTCGTCGTGGTCGCATCGGTGTCGTGCATCTACGGTCTGGGCACCCCGCAGTCCTACCTCGACCGTTCCGTCGAGGTGAACGTCGGCGACGAGGTCGACCGCGACGCACTGCTGCGGCTGCTCGTCGACGTGCAGTACGCCCGCAACGACGTCGCCTTCAGTCGCGGCACCTTCCGCGTCCGCGGTGACACGGTCGAAATCATCCCCTCCTACGAGGAGCTCGCCGTGCGCATCGAGTTCTTCGGCGACGAGGTCGAGGCGCTGTACTACCTGCATCCGTTGACCGGAGATGTTGTGCGACAGGTTGATTCGCTGCGGATCTTTCCCGCGACGCACTACGTCGCCGGCCCGGACCGGATGGAGAAGGCGATGACGAGTATCGAAGAGGAACTCGAGTCACGCCTGTCCGACCTGGAGGGCAAGGGCAAGCTGCTCGAGGCGCAACGGCTGCGTATGCGCACCACCTACGACCTGGAGATGATGCGTCAGGTCGGTTTCTGCTCGGGGATCGAGAACTACTCGCGCCACATCGACGGCCGACCGGCCGGCAGCGCGCCGGCGACGCTGATCGACTACTTCCCGGAGGACTTCCTGCTGGTCATCGACGAGTCACACGTGACCGTCCCGCAGATCGGCGGTATGTACGAGGGCGACATGTCGCGCAAACGCAACCTCGTCGAATACGGCTTCCGGCTGCCGTCGGCAGTCGACAACCGCCCGCTCACCTGGGATGAGTTCGTCGACCGTATCGGTCAAACCGTCTACCTGTCGGCGACGCCCGGACCGTACGAACTCGGGCAGTCCAACGGCGAGTTCGTCGAGCAGGTGATCCGCCCGACCGGCCTGGTCGATCCGGAGATCGTCGTGAAACCCACCAAGGGGCAGATCGACGACCTCGTCCACGAGATCCGCGAACGGACCGAACGCGACGAGCGGGTACTGGTGACCACCCTGACCAAGAAGATGGCCGAGGATCTCACCGACTACCTCCTCGAACTCGGCATCCGCGTTCGATACCTGCACTCCGAGGTCGACACATTGCGGCGTGTCGAATTGCTTCGGCAGCTACGATCCGGTGATTTCGACGTGCTCGTCGGTATCAATCTGCTGCGAGAGGGGCTCGATCTGCCCGAGGTGTCGCTGGTGGCGATCCTCGACGCGGACAAGGAAGGCTTCCTGCGGTCGACGACGTCGCTGATCCAGACCATCGGCCGCGCCGCGCGCAATGTGTCCGGTGAGGTGCACATGTACGCCGACAAGATCACCGACTCGATGCGCAATGCCATCGACGAGACCGAACGTCGCCGCGAAAAGCAGGTCGCCTACAACACCGAGCACGGAATCGATCCGAAACCGTTGCGCAAGAAGATCGCCGACATCCTCGATCAGGTGTACCGGGAGGCCGAGGACACCTCGGCGGGCGTGGTCGGATCGGGGCGCAGTGCCAGCCGCGGACGACGTGCCCAGGGTGAGGTGTCCAAGGCGGCGAGCGCCGGGGTGATCGAGAAGCGCGACGTCTCGTCGATGCCACGTGCCGAACTGGCCGATCTGGTGGCGCAGCTGACCGAGCAGATGATGTCCGCCGCCCGCGATTTGCAGTTCGAGCTGGCGGGTCGACTGCGCGACGAGATCGCGGACCTGAAAAAGGAGCTCCGCGGAATGGATGCGGCCGGGATCTCGTGACTGCTGCCGCGATCGCGGGGCAAAACACCGGGCGTCACACTAGCCTGCTGATCCAGGGCTCCCTAGAGTGTGGGGGATGCATGTGCTCGCCCATACGGGCGGTGCCGAACACGAGGTGGAGGTAGGGATGAGCGCGTATACCACGGTTGTCGTCGGAACCGATGGCTCTGAGTCGTCGATGGCCGCGGTCGATCGTGCGGGGGCCATTGCAGGTGCGAACGCCAAGCTGGTGATCGCATGCGCGTATTTCCCGAACGAGCGGTCCGCGGGTGAAGTCGCCGACGTCCTCAAGGATGAGGCGTACCAGGTGACCGGATCGTCGCCGACCGAGGAGATCTTGCGCCGCGCCAAGGAGCGCGCCACCTCTGCCGGTGCCACGCAGGTCATCCAGCGTGCGGTCAAGGGAGCACCGGTAGACGCATTGCTTCAGCTGGTCACCGATGTCCAGGCCGATCTACTGGTGGTCGGGAACCGCGGACTGAACTCCATCGCCGGTCGACTGCTGGGATCGGTCCCGGCCGACGCCGCCCGTAAGTCCACCTCCGACGTCCTGATCGTTCACACCACATAGGGCGCGCGGACGATCTGCCCGCCGAGAACTCACTCGGTGGGCAGATCCGACAGTTCCTCGGGTAGCTCACCGGCATGCACCACGATGAGCCGTTGCGTGCTGCGGGTGAGCGCCACATAGAGGTCACTGTGCCCCCGGGGGGACTGAGCGATCAGCTCGCCGGGCTCGACGACCACGGTGGTGTCGAACTCGAGGCCTTTGCAGGTGGTGACGGTGTGCACTCGAGGCCTGTCCGCCTCGGGACGATCGGCGAGAGCGTCGGCGACAGCGACGCTGAGGGTATCGGGTACGACGATGCCGGTCAGGCCGGTCAGGTCGGCCCGCGTGGCCGTCGCCACAACGGCCGCGACCAGATGATCGGCGTCGATGGGCACGGCGGTCGGCGCAATTCCGTTGGAGCGCAGTGATGTCGGCGCCGACATCTCCGGGTTCACGTGCCGCAGTACCCGGGCGGCATAGGTCATGATCTCGGCCGGGGTCCGGTAGTTGACGGTGAGTTCGCGCAACTGCCAACGCTTTGCGACATAGGGTGTCAACACCTCGTCCCACGAGGTGGTACCGGCGAGATCGCCGGTCTGGGCGGTATCGCCGATGATGGTCATCCACCGATTCGGGATGCGGCGCATCACCATTCGCCACGCCATCGCCGAGAGTTCCTGCGCCTCGTCGACGATCACGTGACCGAAGGTCCAGGTGCGGTCGCCGTATGCGCGTTCGGCGGTGGTCGCCCGGTTGGTCTGGGTCTGACGGGCGGCGAGCTGCTCGGCGTCGATGAGGTCGTAGGCCATCAGGATCTCGGGATCGAGTTCATCCTCGAGGTCCTGTGGGGCCGAACCGGTCAGGATGTCGAGCGCGTCCTGCGCCTCGGCGAGTTGCCGACGCCAGTGGGCGCGCTCCTCCGCCTCGGCCTCCGCGGTTCCGTAGCCGATCAGTTCGGCGAGTTCGTCGAGCAGCGGCACGTCGGCGGGTGTGAGCGTCGAGTCGTCGGCGGCAGCCGCCCGATACAGCGTCGCGCGGTCGGCGTCCGACCATCCCGGAGTGCACTTTCGCAGAGAATTCGTGTCGGCGAACAGGTCTCGCAGCACATCCTGGGGCGTCAGCGTCGGCCAGAATTCGAGCAACACGGCGCGGATGTCGGGATCTCGGGACATGTCGGTGCGGATGTCGGCGATGTCGCCGGCGCTGAGGAGTTGCGATCCGTCGAGCAGACTCGAACCGATGGCCCGGGCATGTCGTTCGGCGAGTCCGTTGAGCGCGGTGCGCAGGAACACCGACTGCGCTTGATTGTGTGCGCGGCGCGACGACCTCGCCTTGCCGCGTGCGGCCTTGATGAGGTCGGCGTCGACCTCGATCCGATAGCCGTCGAAGAACACGGGAATCGGTGTGCGGGGCAACGACTCCCGAGCTCGAACCGCCCGTTTCAGGACGTCGATCATGCCGAGTCTGCCCTTGACCTCACGCGTTGTGCGGGGTTCGTCGGCGGTGGCGTGCACGCCGGGGAACAGCTCGCCGATGGTGGCCAGCAGGACACCCGATTCACCGAGCGACGGCAGCACCTGTCCGATGTAGTCGAGGAAGTCGTTGTTCGGGCCGACGATGAGAATGCCGCTGCGGGAGAGGATCTCACGGTGGGTGTAGAGCAGGTAGGCGGCTCGGTGCAGCGCGACGGCGGTCTTGCCGGTACCCGGCCCGCCCTGGATCACGGTCACGCCGCGATGCGTGGACCGGATGATCAGATCCTGTTCACGTTGGATCGTCTCCACGATGTCGGTCATCTCGCCGGTCCGGGCGGTGTTCATGGCTGCGACGAGCGCCGACTCGTTGACCACATCGCCGTGTCCGAAGTCGTCGGCGATCGCCTCACCTGCGGTCAGCACCTCGTCGTTGACCGCGCGGACCCGGCGATTGCGCGTGCGAATGTGCCTGCGGCGGGCCACATCCTCGGGTGCCGCGGGTGTCGCGAGATAGAACGGTCGGGACAGTGGGGCGCGCCAGTCCAACAGCAGGGTGGTGTCGGCGGCGTCGTCGTCGAGGACGCCGATCCGACCGATCCGGCGGGTCTCCCCATCGTCGAGATCCAATCTGCCGAAGTACAGATTGTGTTCGGCCGCATCGAATTTGGCCAGGTCGTCGACGTACATGCGCTCGTAGGATTCGCGTTCGGACGCAGCCTGCGGTGTGCCGTCGGACTCGCGCAACGTTGCCGAGAGGCGACGCTCGGTGTTGGCCCGCATGCGGTCGAGGCGGGCGTAGACGAGGTCGAGATGTGCCTGCTCCTCCACGGTGTGCGCGTCGTCGCCGGTCTGGATGGAAGACGACGTACTCACCGCGACGGCACTCCGTGGCCGCTCACGCCCGCGGGGAAACGGAGTCCGCGCGTGCGCATCTGGTCCGTGATACTCGCTGCCCGCGTCGGATTGCCGAGCACGTCGCACACGTCGGCGGCAGGGCCGGCCAACCATGGCGCACCGAGTCGGTCGGACAACCAGGCCAGCACGCTGCGCTGGGGCCCGAACGGAATCGGGGTGTCGGGCGAGGAGCCGAGAACGCCGTGCCGGGACACGTAGATGTGGAACGAAAGCGTCAGCGGTTCCGACGCGACGTAGAGGGGAAAGCTGTGGGAATTCACTGTCATTCGTTGATAGTTGGGTTCGGTCTGGTCGAGGGCGGCCAGTTCGGATGCGGTCAGCCAGGCCGCCGAGGTATCGACGCCGCCGCCGGCACTGCGATAGGGCGTCGCGGGAATATACCCGCCCCGGGCGACATGCGCCGAATGAGAGACCGTCATTCCCTCGATCCGCACCGGGAGAATGCGACGACTCAGACCGGTCGGGTCGAGGCCGGCCCGAGCGAACTTCCGGGACAGTACTGCGGGTGACGCGTTCGACCCGACGGCCACGACCATCGCTGTCCCCGGGATCGGCGATCGACGATCACCGACCCCGGAGACGGCACCGTCCTCGCACCACGGATACAGGTGGGGGGCGAAGTCGGACGGGGTGACCGGGGCG
The DNA here is from genome assembly GCF_053605205.1 of Gordonia sp. NPDC003950. Taxonomy (NCBI): domain Bacteria; kingdom Bacillati; phylum Actinomycetota; class Actinomycetes; order Mycobacteriales; family Gordoniaceae; genus Gordonia; species Gordonia sp. NPDC003950. Next base: position 9,565 of record NZ_JBSGIT010000038.1, read on the forward strand.
GGCCGGGTGTCGTGCAGCGTCAGGACGCGGCCTTCCGCCAGCGCCGACGACCGGCGTCGGCCGTCTCCTGAGCCTTCTCCTGAGCGGTGGCGGCCAGGGACCGCGCCGATTCGGCCAACTCCGGTGCCTTCTCGCCGAGCCGATCGGCAACCTCGGCGGAGCGTTCGCTGATGAGCTCGGCCCACTCGGTCGATCGGTCGCGGGCGGCTTCGGCCAGTTCGGGTGCGCGTTCGCTGATCAGCTCCGCCCACTCGGTCGATCGCTCGCGCGCCAGCTCGGCCAGCTCCGGTGCGCGGTCACGGAGCAGGTCGGCGAACTCCACCGATCGCTCGCGGGCGACCTCGGCGAGTTCCGGCGCGCGATCACGCACCTTCTCGGCCACGTCCTCGGACTTCTCACCGAGAGCGGTGGCGCCGTCGTGTGTGCGTTCGACGAACGAATCCCAGGCCGAGGTACCGGCTTTGGCGCCGAACGGCAGAGCTGCGCTCACGGCGGCGCCGGCCGCATTGGCCTTGCGCTTGCCGCGCCAGGCCAGCGACGGCTTGCCCTCGGTGTCGGCGGCGGCGATCAGCAGGCCACCGGTCAGGCTGATGTTCTTGAAGAACTGGGTGCGTTGCGCGGCCCGCTTGGCGGGATCGGTTTCCTGCCAGAACGGGTGACCCGCGAACGTCGTCGGTACCAGCGAACCTGCGAGCGCGATGGCGGCCACACGAGGGAACTTTCCGGTGGCCAGCAGTGCGGCGCCACCCACCTGGATGGCGCCGTTGATCCGGACGAGCGTCGCCGGATCACTGGGGAGAGTGGCGGAGACGTTGGGCGGCAGTGCGTTGAGCGAACTCTCGATGAAGTCGCCGGCCATCTCGGCGCGTCCGGCCGGTTTGCGCACGGCGTCGATACCCGAGGCGAAGAAGACGGTGGCGAGCATGGGACGTGCGATACGGCGAAGAATCATCGGTGATACTGCCCTTCGTTCGGTCTGCTGGTGGAACCGGAACCGCGGCACTCGGACACCCGGCTGTTGGAGTGGACGATGTCGATCCGGCGCCTTATCGAGGCTACCCGTCGGTGCGCGGTCCGGTGGTTCGTGTGGTCGCCCCGCCGCGTCCGCGCCGCCGACGGCCGAGCATGTCAGCGGTTCCGTCCGCGCGGGTGGCCGGGCCGGCTCGAGCCCGGGGGCGAGTGCCGTGCCGATGCTCCACCCCTGTTGGAGGAACCGGGTCTCACCAGCCGCGCTCGCGCCACTCCGGCAGCGCGGGGCGTTCGGTACCCAGGGTGGTGTCCTTGCCGTGCCCCGGATAGACCACGGTGGAGTCGGGGAAACGATCGAAGATCTTCGTCGAGACATCGTCGATGAGGCGATCGAAATCACCTGGCTCCCAAGTTTTTCCGACGCCACCGGGAAAGAGTGAGTCGCCGGTGAAGAGATGGACGACACCATCGGCGGGATCGGTGAGTGCCAACGCGATAGAGCCCGGGGTATGACCCACCAGATGGATTGCGGTGAAGGTGAGGTCGCCGACCGTGAGAACGTCGCCGTCGTCGACGAGGAGATCGGGGGTGATGGGTAACTCGTCGGCATCGAAGCGTCCGGCCGCGGTCGGTGCACCGGTGGCGGCGGCGACCTGTTCGAGTGCCTGCCAGTGGTCGAAGTGTCGATGGGTGGTGACGATGAGCTTCGGCGTACCACCCAACTGGGCGAGGACCGCCAGGATGGTGTCGGCGTCGTTGGCGGCGTCGATGATGAGCTGGTCGCCGGTGGCGGTTGAGGTGACGATGTAGGCGTTGTTGTCCATCGGACCGACCGACACCTTGACGATCGTGGCGTTGGACAGGGTTCGTCGCTGTGGACCCGATTCGGACAGGTCGCCGGTGTAGTTGTCGGTGATGGTGATCTCGGCTGAGGACATGAAAACCAAGCGTAGCCCCGACGGCTGCGTGATCCGGCGGCGTCGCAGGGATCGACATCGGAGCAGGTCGACGATGCCGCGTATCGTGGGATGCCGGTGCGCTGATGGGTTCGGCGCCGCAGAAGCTTGTTTCTCACCGGATTGTCGGTGGCCCTCGCTACGGTGATCCGCGCGGGGTGCCGCAAGCCCCGACAGCCGAGTTCGTAGATAGGAATGTAGTGGTTGATCGCCTGATCGTCCGCGGAGCGCGTGAGCACAATTTGCGCGGAGTCGACGTGGACCTCCCGCGTGACAGTCTGATCGTTTTCACCGGTCTGTCCGGGTCGGGGAAGTCGTCCCTCGCGTTCGACACGATCTTCGCCGAGGGACAGCGTCGGTACGTCGAGTCGCTCTCGGCCTACGCCCGCCAGTTCCTGGGCCAGATGGACAAGCCCGACGTCGACTTCATCGAGGGACTCTCACCCGCGGTGTCGATCGATCAGAAGTCCACCAACCGCAACCCACGCTCGACGGTCGGCACCATCACCGAGGTGTACGACTATCTGCGTCTGCTCTACGCGCGCGCAGGGAAGGCGCACTGCCCGGTGTGTGGTGCCGAGATCGCCAAGCAGACGCCGCAGCAGATCGTCGATCAGGTCCTCGAGATGTCGGAGGGCACCCGATTCCAGGTGCTCGCGCCGGTCGTCCGCACCCGCAAGGGGGAATTCGTCGATCTGTTCGCCGAACTGCAAACGCAGGGCTTCTCCCGTGCGCGTGTGGACGGCGTGGTGCATCAACTGTCCGATCCGCCGAAGCTGAAGAAGCAGGAGAAGCACGACATCGAGGTGGTCGTCGACCGCCTGGCGGTCAAGCCGAGTGCCAAGCAGCGACTGACGGACTCGGTGGAGACCGCATTGCGGCTCGCCGACGGGATCATCGTGCTCGACTTCGTCGATCTGGAAGAGGACGACCCGCATCGTGAACGGCGGTTCTCCGAGCGGATGGCGTGCCCCAACGGGCACCCGATCGCCATCGACGACCTCGAGCCGCGGTCGTTCTCCTTCAACTCGCCCTATGGCGCCTGCCCGGAATGCGATGGCCTCGGCATCCGCAAGGAGATCGACGAGGATCTCGTCGTCCCCGATCCGGACCTGTCGCTGACCGACGGTGCGATCGCCCCGTGGTCGTCGGGTCACAACGCCGACTACTTCGTGCGTCTGATCAGTGGTCTTGCCGATCAGATGAACTTCGACATGGACACGCCGTGGAAGAAGTTGCCCGCGAAGGCGCGCAACGCGCTGCTCAACGGCAGCGACCATCAGGTGCACGTGAAGTTCCGTAACCGCTACGGCCGGACGCGCTCGTACTACACCGAGTTCGAAGGCGTGATGGCCTTCCTCAACCGCCGGATGGACCAGACCGAGTCCGAGCAGATGAAGGAACGCTATGAGGGGTACATGCGGGACGTGCCCTGTCCGGTCTGCGAGGGAGCCCGACTGCGCCCGGAGATCCTCTCGGTGACTCTCGACCACCCGACCGCGGGTGAGATGTCGATCGCCCAGGTGTGCGCGCTGTCGGTGGCCGACTGCGCGGTGTACCTCGACGGTCTGGCCCTCGATGAACGCCAGAAGGCGATCGCCGGCCGGGTGCTGAAGGAGGTGCAGGCCCGCATCCGTTTCCTGCTCGACGTCGGACTTGACTACCTGTCGCTGGCCCGGGCCGCGGGCTCGCTGTCGGGCGGTGAGGCACAACGCATCCGGCTGGCCACGCAGATCGGCTCCGGCCTTGCCGGCGTCCTCTACGTGCTCGACGAACCGTCGATCGGTCTGCATCAGCGCGACAATCGCCGACTCATCGACACCCTGACCCGGCTGCGCGATCTGGGGAACACCCTCATCGTCGTCGAGCACGACGAGGACACGATCCGCTCGGCCGACTGGATTGTCGACATCGGCCCACGGGCCGGTGAACATGGCGGTCAGGTGGTGCACTCCGGCAGTTACAAGGACCTGCTCAAGAACCGCAAGTCGCTGACCGGTAACTACCTGGCCGGGCGGGACACCCTGCCGGTGCCGGCCATTCGACGGCCGATCACCAAGAATCGGCAGCTCACCGTTGTCGGTGCGCGTGAGCACAACCTCCGCGGCATCGACGTGTCATTCCCGCTCGGTGTGCTGACCGCGGTCACCGGGGTGTCCGGCTCGGGCAAGTCGACGCTGGTCAACGACATCCTCGCCACGGTGCTGGCCAACAAGCTCAACGGCGCACGTCAGGTTCCGGGCCGTCACACGCGGGTGAACGGGCTCGGGAATCTGGACAAGCTGGTCCAGGTCGACCAGTCGCCGATCGGACGGACACCGCGTTCCAATCCGGCCACCTACACCGGGGTGTTCGACAAGATCCGCACGCTGTTCGCCGCCACGACCGAGGCCAAGGTGCGTGGTTACCAGCCCGGCCGATTCTCGTTCAACGTCAAGGGCGGTCGGTGTGAGGCGTGCACCGGTGAGGGCACCATCAAGATCGAGATGAACTTCCTGCCGGACGTGTACGTGCCGTGCGAGGTGTGCGACGGTGCCCGCTACAACCGAGAAACCCTCGAGGTGCACTACAAGGGCAAGACGATCTCCGAGGTCCTCGACATGCCAATCGAGGAGGCCTGCGAGTTCTTCGAACCCGTCACCTCGATTCACCGCTACCTCAGGACACTCGTCGACGTCGGACTCGGTTATGTCCGGCTCGGGCAGCCTGCGCCGACGTTGTCCGGCGGTGAGGCGCAGCGCGTCAAACTGTCGGCCGAACTGCAGAAACGATCCTCTGGCCGGACGGTGTACATCCTTGACGAGCCGACGACCGGTCTGCATTTCGAGGACATCAAGAAACTTCTCGATGTGATCAACGGACTTGTCGACAAGGGCAACACGGTCATCGTCATCGAGCACAACCTCGACGTCATCAAGACCGCGGACTGGGTCATCGACATGGGTCCCGAAGGGGGCGTCGGTGGTGGCACGGTGGTCGCCGAGGGAACGCCCGAGGACATAGCGGACACCCCGGAGAGCCATACCGGCAAGTTCCTAGCCGAGATCCTCGACGACGAACGGGTCGCCTCCGCGGGCTGACAGGCGCACGAGGTTGCCGGAGGCGTGTGGTTCTCCGACCGGTGCGGCCGAGGATGTGCACCATGGACAGCGCGACGACCACTCGTGACGGTTTCCCCATTCCCGGTTCGCGTCTGTTGACGGTGCGCGATCTGGAGAGGATGCCCGATGACGGTCACCGGTACGAACTCATTGACGGGGTCTTGATCGTGACCCCCGCACCGGGATTCGGCACCAGCAGATCGTCGTCAAACTCGCCGGCGTGCTCGATGCCGTATGCCCGCGCAGATTGGCCGTCATGACGGCACCGTTCGCGGTTCGCGCCGGCGACAGTGTCGAGTTGCGGTCCGACGTTCTGGTGGGCCGGGTCGAGGAGTTCACCGATCGAGACCTGCCCGCGGCCCCGGTTCTCGTGGTCGAGGTGGCATCACCGAGCACCGCGCTACACCACCTCAACACGAAGAAGGCGGCGTACGAACGGCTCAGAGTCCCCAGTTACTGGGTCATCGACCCCGAACGGGTGGCGCTGACGGTGTACGAACTCCGTGAGGACCGCTACCACGAGTCGGCAACGGTGGTCGGCGATCAGCTCTTCGACGCAACCAGGCCGTACCCAGTGCAGGTGATTCCCGCGCGACTCCCTCGGTCAGTTCGCCTGAGCGGCCCACCCAACGGGGGTTCAGGTGCCGGAGCTCCCCATCGACCTGCGGATCTCCTCCAGGCGTTTCTTGGCCGCCTCATCGCGCTCGCGCATCATCTCGTCGACCTGCTGACCCTCAGGCGTGGACTCGGCCAACTCCTGTGAACCGATCGCCGTGGCGATGCGATTCTCGATCTTGTCGCGCACGAAGTCGAACGATGGAACGCCGGCTTCGGAGTAGTCCGGATCGGGGAGCGGCGGAGTCGACGGAGCGGCCGGCGGACTCACGATCTCCGCGTCGATCACGTCATCGACCGGAGATGTGGGCTCGGTCGGAGTGGGGTCCTCGGGTGCGGTCATGCGACCAGCGTAGGTTCCCACGTCGGGCGGCGGCGCAGATGTCACGAGGGAAGTGCAACTCGCACGATTGCAGCGTCATCGACCCCAATGTCAGACTGGCGCGCCCGACGGGCGAGGGCTACATCCGTACCGCCGGGTTGTTCGGCGATCATCTCGGAACTCGGAACCGAACTTGCCGCCGCCGGCGTCGCACCCGGCGCATATGCCGTGGCCGAATTGCCGGTCCGCTCACACCGGTGAGAGCTACCGCCGCCGATCACGCACCGGGCCGGTGTACTTCTCACCGGGGCCCTCACCCGGCTCATCCGGGTAGGCGCTCGCATCGCGAAAGGCGAGCTGCAGTTGCTTGAGGGCTTCCCGGACCGGTGCGGCATGGATGCCGAGGTCCGGCTTCGCCGCGTCGACGAGCCCGGCGAGCGCGGTGATCAGGCGCCGCGCCTCGTCGAGGTCGACGTCGGACCCACCGGCACCCAACTTCTCCGCAGCCGCGCTCATCAGCATGAACGCGGCCTTGGTGATCACCTCGATCGCCGGAATATCGGCCAGGTCGCGGACGTTCTCGTCGATGGCATTGGAAGTGTTCTCGGCGGTCCGGCCGTCACCTGGATTCTCGTCGACAACCCCGCTACCAGCGGCGTCGTCGGAGGGCGAATAGGTATTTCCGGTCATGACTGTTAGACTTCCATAGCACGACCGCCCTGGTACGCCGGGGTAGCAAGTGGAGTTCGGCTCCCACCGCTACGACGCGATCCCGCAGAAGCGATTCTGACAGACGCAGTTGTACGGTCCGGTCCAGCGGTTTCACCGCGCGTTGAGCGTGAATGTAACCGTCCGATGCTGTCATCGGTGGACCGGTCGGTGATGGAGCCCTGCCGACGATCCGTGAGGATCGCGAGCGGGGCTTTTTGCTGAGGCGAATTCCTCCTGCGCCCGACACACCCGCGGCGGCCGACCTATTCGGAATTATCAAGGAGGCCCCATCAGCACTGAGACCCGCATCAACGAGCGCATCCGCGTCCCGGAGGTCCGACTCGTCGGACCGAATTCGGAGCAGGTGGGCATCGTGCGTGTTGAAGATGCGCTCCGCCTGGCCTACGAGGCCGATCTGGATCTGGTCGAGGTCGCACCCGACGCCCGTCCGCCGGTGTGCAAGATCATGGACTACGGCAAGTTCAAGTACGAAGCCGCTCAGAAACAGCGCGAGGCGCGTCGCAATCAGCAGATGACCGTCATCAAGGAGCAGAAGCTCCGCCCGAAGATCGACGACCACGATTACGAGACCAAGAAGGGTCACGTTATCCGGTTCCTGAAGGACGGGTCCAAGGTGAAGGTCACCATCATGTTCCGCGGTCGTGAGCAGTCACGCCCCGAACTCGGATTCCGGCTCCTGCAGCGACTCGGCAACGACGTCGCCGACTACGGGTTCATCGAGACCTCGGCCAAGCAGGACGGACGGAACATGACCATGGTCCTCGCCCCCCACAAGGGTGCGAAGACCCGCGTCAAGGCGCAGCAGCAGTCCCAGCGTCCCGCCAGGGAAGCCAAGGACGCCGCCGCACCCGACGCCGCGAGCTAGTCGACACCGATCGCCGGCCGTTTCCGCAGGCCGGCGACGGCCAGACCACTGCGAACGTGAGCACACCCGCCGACGCGGGTGGCTCCCGCTCGCTCGAATGAAGGAAAGACATGCCAAAGAGCAAGACCCACAAGGGCACCGCGAAGCGTTTCAAGGTGACCGGCAGCGGCAAGATCGTGCGCCAGAAGGCCAACCGTCGCCACCTGCTGGAGCACAAGTCCTCGCGTCGTACGCGTCGCCTCGACGGCACCACCGTCGTGAGCGAGAACGATGCGCCGCGCATCAAGCGCCTGCTGAACCGCTGACGCTGCGCCCAGACCACTACCGAAGAAGAGGATTGACCAATGGCACGCGTGAAAAGGGCCGTCAACGCCCAGAAGAAGCGTCGTTCAACCCTGGAGGCATCCAAGGGTTACCGCGGACAGCGTTCGCGCCTGTACCGCAAGGCCAAGGAGCAGCAGCTCCACTCGCTGACCTACGCCTACCGGGACCGTCGCGCCCGCAAGGGTGAGTTCCGCAAGCTGTGGATCGCGCGCATCAACGCCGCGGCCCGCGCCAACGACATCACCTACAACCGCTTCATCCAGGGCCTCAAGGCCGCTGGTGTCGAGGTGGACCGCAAGGTGCTCGCCGACATCGCCGTGACCGACCCGGAGGCCTTCACCGGTCTCGTCGAGGTTGCTCGCAAGGCGCTGCCCGCCGACGTCAACGCGCCGGCTGCCTGATCAGCCACCGCGCAACCGACACCGACCCGCGAGAGATCGACGGACGACTCTGATGGAGATCCTGTCCGAACGATCCTCGCGGGTCGTGTCGTATGCCAAGTTGCATCGTTCCGCGGTGCGTCGCGCCGAGCAGCGATTCCTCGTGGAGGGTGCCAATGCGGTTGTCGCTGCGCTCGACACCGATCGAGCAGATCAGATCCTGGTGCGCGATTCCGACGAGGACCGATTCTCCGACATCCTGATTCGCGCTCGCGGCGCCGGAATCCCGACCGCCGGGTTGACCGAACGCGCCGCACAGAAGCTGTCGGAGACCACCACGCCGCCGGGCATCTTCGCCGTGTCCAGGCTCCTCGACGCCGATCTCGACGACGTGCTCGCCGGCGCGCCCCGACTGCTCGCGGTCGCCGTCGAACCCCGTGAGCCGGGCAACGCTGGGACGTTGATCCGCACTGCTGATGCCATGGGTGCCGACGCCGTGCTCCTGCTCGGCGACGCCGTCGACCCACATAACGGCAAGTGCGTTCGCGCCAGCGCCGGAAGCGTCTTCCACCTACCCGTCGTGCGGCATCGAGACATCGCCGGGACACTGAAAGCATTGCAGGACAAGGGGATTGTCTTGCTCGCGACGGCCGCCGACGGTGAACTCGCCCTCGACGACGCAGCCGAGGTGCTGCGTGGTGCGGTGGCCTGGCTGTTCGGCAACGAGGCGCACGGCCTGCCCGACGACGTCGCGACGCTCGCCGACCAACGGGTCTTCATCCCAATCCGGGGCCGCGCGGAGAGTCTGAATCTTGCTGCGGCCGCGTCGATCTGCCTCTACGAGGGTGCACGGATCCAGGCGCGTCACCCGTCCTGACGGCCATCGCGGGCGCGCGGCAACTGCGCTGAAATGCGTGTAATCACTCATGCCGTGCGGCTACGGTGTGCCGAGAATCGACCGGGTGAACAGTACGAACATCTCCCGGCAGATGCCCGACGCGAGTGACCTCGACCGACTCTCGGCCGGCCGTGACCGCGTCGTCGATCTGGTCCGGATCGTCTCCCTCGTCGTGGTGATCGTCGGACACTCCTTGATGCTGACCGTCGTCACCGACGCCGGCCGGATCTCGCTGGGCAACACCCTCGCGGCGGTGCCGGACCTGCAAGCACTCACCTGGGTGCTGCAGATAATGCCGCTGTTCTTTTTCGCCGGTGCTGCGGCCGCGACGTACGGGTGGCGATCCGGTACGACGCCGGGGCAGTGGCTTCTCGGACGTGCGCAACGGCTGCTGCGCCCGCTCGTCTGGTACCTGGCGTTCGCGGGCTCGACGGTCGCGATCCTGCAACTGGCCGGGCTCGACGCCGCCGCCGGGGTGACGGCGGGATTGTCGGTCCAACTCCTGTGGTTCCTCGGTGCCTACCTGCTCGTGCTCGCGGTGGTGCCACTGCTGCAACAGATCACGACCACTCGGCATCTGATCGTGGCGGTCGCCTGCTGCCTGGCCGCGATCGGGACGGTCGACGCCGTGCGGCTCACCGTCGGTCCCGCGTGGCTGGGGTACCTGAACTTTCTGATCGTGTGGATGTTGCCGGCCATCTTCGGCGTCACCTACGCCAAGCGACTGGTGACGAGTCGCTGGGCCGTCGTGGTCGCGGCGATCGCGTTCCTCGCCGACATCGTCCTCGTCGCCGTCGGACCCTATGAACTGTCGATGGTGACGGTGCCGGGGCAGCATCTGTCTAATATGAGCCCGCCGACGCTGCTGCTCGCCGGTCATGCGGTCACTCTGGGTGCCCTGGTCACCGCTCTTCGCGGACCGTTGGCGCGGTTGACCATGCGTCCGCGACTGTGGTGGTGGGTCGCCATGGGCAATCGGGGAGCGATGACGCTGTACCTGTGGCACCTTCCGGTGCTGGCCGCGATCATCGCCGGGGGGATCGCGTTGGGTCTGGAGCGTGATCCGTCGAGCCCGACGTTCGTGCCGACGATCATCGCCGAGACCGTGGTGTTGGTGACTCTCATGATCGTGGTGACCGCCGTGCTCAGCCCGCTGGAGAACCGGCGGCTGCCGTGGTGGGATGCCACCCTGGAACGCTCGGCGTCGGCCGGTCGTGATCTCGCGATGCTGCTGTGCCTCGTGGTCGTCGCCGCGTCACTATTGCTGCTCGCCCACGACGGCATTCTCATCGGGTGGTACTGGATCGCGGTGGCGGTGGCGGCGGCAATCGGTGCGCGCTCGCTCGCGATCCTGCGTTCCCCTCGCGAGTTCGCGCCGATCTCCTGAGCGGATCCCTGCAGGTCGTCCCGATCGGCGGGTCGACTACCCTCGAAGGGAATCATCGCAGCCGCTGACGGTGTGTTTCGCCCGTACGCAAGCGATCGAGGAGTCTGTCCGACACGCGATACGAGGAGTCCGCCAGCCGTGGCACCTTCCGGCAAAGAGCAGGGAAAGTCCGAGCAACCGACCACCGATCTCCGTTTTCCCGAGCAGCACGAGCTCGATGACGCGGCCGCATCAGCGATCGCTGCGTTTGATGCGGCCGCGGACCTCGATGCGATCGCGGCGGCCAAGACCGCTCATCTCGGAGATCGGTCGGCGATTGCACTCGCCCGGCGCGCGCTGGGCAGCCTCCCCAAGGATCAGCGATCGGCCGCGGGCAAGCTCGTCAACGAGGTGCGCGGTCGCGTGAGCTCCGCACTCGACGCCCGGATCGTCGTCCTGGAGGCCGAGCGTGACACCGCGGTCCTCGTCGCCGAGTCGGTGGATGTCACCCTGCCGTCGCGGCGTCGCCCCGCCGGTGCCCGCCACCCGATCACGGTGATCGCCGAGCAGGTGGCCGACGTGTTTGTCGGTATGGGGTGGGAGATCGCCGAAGGCCCGGAGGTCGAGACCGAGCATTACAATTTCGACGCCCTCAACTTCCTTCCGGATCATCCGGCCCGGTCGATGCAGGACACCTTCTACATCGCACCCGAGGGATCCCGTCAGGTGCTGCGCACCCACACCTCGCCGGTCCAGGTGCGCTCGATGCTCAACCGCGAGGTGCCGATCTACGTGGCGTGCCCGGGACGCACCTTCCGCACCGACGAACTCGACGCCACCCACACGCCGGTGTTCCACCAGATCGAGGGGCTCGCCGTCGACAAAGGCCTCACCCTCGCCAATCTGCGCGGCACCCTGGAGGTTTTCGCGCGGGCCCTGTTCGGCCCCGAAACCACCACCCGCATGCGCGCGAGCTACTTCCCGTTCACCGAGCCGTCGGCCGAGGTCGACGTGTGGTTCCCCGGCAAGAAGGGCGGGCCCGGCTGGGTCGAATGGGGTGGCTGCGGCATGGTGAACCCGAATGTGTTGCGCGCCAGCGGAATCGACCCTGACGTCTACTCCGGCTTCGCGTTCGGCATGGGCCTCGAACGCACCCTGCAGTTCCGTAACGACATCTCCGACATGCGGGACATGGTCGAGGGGGACATCCGTTTCTCCCTCCCGTTCGGCCCTGCGGCCTGAGCCGCTTCTCCCACCGCCCAACGATCGATGAAAGCAGCTGACTGACGTGCGTGCCCCACAGTCCTGGTACACCGAGGTGCTTCGCGCCGGCGACCCGACCTGGTCGGCGACCACCGAGCAGATCGACGCAGGCTTCGTCCGCGTCGGATTCGAGATCGAGGACATCGATCCGTTCCCGGAGATCACCGGACCGCTGGTGATCGGCCGGGTGCAGACGATCACCGAACTGACCGAGTTCAAGAAACCCATCCGCTACTGCATGGTCGAGGTCGGTGAGGCCGAGCCACGCGGGATCATCTGTGGTGCACGGAATTTCGCCGAAGGTGACCTGATCGTCGCGGCATTGCCCGGAACCGTGCTGCCGGGTCCGTTCGAGATCACCGCGCGCAAGACCTACGGACACACCTCCGACGGGATGATCTGTTCGGTTTCCGAGATGGGTATCGGCACCGACCATGCGGGCATCCTCGTCCTCGCCCCCGGCACCGCCGAGCCCGGTGCCGACGCGCGTGAGGTCCTCGGCCTCGACGACGCCGCCATCGACGTCAACGTCACCCCCGACCGCGGCTACGCCTTCTCCATCCGTGGACTCGGTCGCGAACTCGCCGGCGCCTTCTCGGTGCCGTTCGTCGACGTCGGACTCCCCGGCGAGCCGCTCGCGGCCGGCGACGACGAGCCCTGGCCGGTGGCGATCGATGCGGCGTCGCAGGCCACCCGCTACACCGCGCGCCTGCTCACCGGCGTGGACGCCCGCTCGGTGTCACCGTGGTGGGTACAGAAACGACTCATGGTCGCCGGTGTGCGACCGATCTCGGCAATCGTCGACGTCACCAACTACGTGATGCTCGAACTCGGACAACCGCTGCACGCGTTCGACGCCGACAAACTCACCGGCACGATCACCGTCCGCAACGCTGTCGCGGGGGAGAAGCTGACCACCCTCGACGGCGTCGTGCGTGAGCTCGATCCGGAGGATGTCGTCATCGCCGACGACAGTGGTCCCATCGCGCTGGCCGGACTCATGGGTGGAGAGGCCACCGAGGTGGGTCCCGAGACCACCCGGGTGCTACTGGAATCGGCCACCTTCGATCCGGTTCGGGTGTTCCGTACCGGCAAACGCCACAAGCTGACCTCGGAGGCCACCAAGCGCTTCGAGCGGTCGGTCGATCCGGAGGTCACCGTCGTCGCGTCCGACCGCGGTGCATCGCTCATCGTCGACCTCGCCGGCGGTCGGGTTGCCGGACCGTTGTCGGAGGCCCGCGTGGACATCCCCGCGCCCGCGCCGATCGACATCGCCGCCGACGAACCCGACCGCACCGCGGGCATCCCGTATCCGGTGGGCACCACCGAGGCCCGGCTGACCGAGGTCGGTTGCGTCGTCACCGGCACCGATCGGCTCTCGGTGACGCCGCCCTCCTGGCGACCGGACCTGCGTCAACGCGCGGATCTCGTGGAGGAGGTGCTGCGTCTCCAGGGTCTGGAGGACATCCCGGCCATCCCGCCGCGCGCGCCGGCTGCCGGGACCGGCCTGACGCCGCAACAGCAGCGTCGTCGCAGTATCGGTCGCACCCTGGCCCTCGACGGCTACGTCGAGGTGTTGCCTTACCCGTTCATGCCGGCCGGTGTGTTCGATGTGTGGGATCTGCCCGCCGACGACGAGCGTCGCAAGACGGTGAAGGTGCTCAATCCGCTCGAGGCAGACCGGCCCGAGCTGAATACCACCTTGTTGCCGGGGTTGCTGGAGATGGCCGGACGCAACATCGCCCGCGGGCAGCGGGATCTGGCATTGTTCACCGTGGGTCAGGTCGTCATCGCCGGTGACCATGTCGCCCCGGTCGGCGCGCTCGATGTGACGCGACGCCCGACCGAGGAGGAGATCGCCGCACTCGACGCCTCCCTCCCGCTTCAGCCGCTGCACGTCGCCGCAGTGCTGGTGGGTCAGCGTGATCCGGCCGGACCATGGGGTCCGGGTCGTCCGGCCGACTACCTTGACGCGTTCGAGGCCGCCCGTGCCGTCGGCCGTGCCGCGGGCGTGACCGTCGACCTGTCCGCAGCCGATGAGCGCCCATGGCATCCGGGCCGCTGCGCTCGGCTCACCGTTGACGGCGTGACCGTCGGCTTCGCCGGTGAACTCCATCCGGCCGTACTCGAACGCTCCGGACTGCCCAAGCGGACCTGTGCGGTCGAGGTCGACGTCGATGCCCTCCCGCTGGGCGTGGTACTTCCGGCACCTCGCGTCAGTGTGTTCCCGGCGGTACTGCAGGACGTCGCGGTCGTCGTGGCCGCCGATGTTCCGGCCGGGGTGGTCGCCGAGGCGCTCCGGTCCGGTGCCGGAGATCTGCTCGAGTCCATCGAACTCTTCGATGTCTTCACCGGCAGCCAGGTCGGCGAGGGTCACAAGTCGCTGACCTTCGCCCTGCGATTCCGTGCGCAGGACCGTACGCTCACCGAAGACGAGGCCAACGCAGCCAAACTCGCCGCGGTGGAGAACGCCGGCGATCAGGTGGGAGCGCGCTTGCGCTGAGGCGCCCCTACCCCTGGTGAATTGATTTGCAGCGTCATGCATAATGATTGCATGACGATCAAGGTGGCGGTCGCCGGTGCGAGTGGCTACGCGGGCGGGGAAATCCTGCGCCTGCTGTGCGGACATCCCCGACTGCATTCCCGGGACCTCGAGATCGGCGCGTTGACCGCCGGCGGCAACGCGGGCAGCACGCTCGGCTCACAGCATCCACACCTGCTTCCGTTGGCCGATCGGGTGCTCGAGGAGACCACCCCGGAGATCCTCGCCGGACACGACGTGGTGTTCCTCGGGTTGCCGCATGGCACCTCCGCGGCGATCGCCGACGCACTGCCGCCGACCACCCTGGTCATCGACTGCGGTGCCGATTTCCGGCTGCGTGACCCGGCCGACTGGACGACGTACTACGGCGGCGATCACGCCGGTACCTGGCCGTACGGTCTGCCGGAGCTCCCGGGCAACCGGGAGGTGCTGCGCGACGCAAGTCGTATCGCGGTGCCCGGCTGCTATCCGACGATCTCGATCCTGTCGCTGCTGCCCGCCGTGGCCGCGGGACTGATCGAACCGGCCGTCACCGTCGTCGCGGTGAGCGGAACCTCCGGCGCCGGCCGTGCGCCGAAGGTCGACCTGCTGGCCTCCGAGGTCATCGGATCGGCCCGGGCCTACGGCGTCGGCGGAGTCCATCGGCACACCCCGGAGATCGCTCAGGCCTTGTCGGCGGCCGCGGACATCCCGGTCAGCGTGTCCTTCACCCCCGTCCTCGTACCGATGTCCCGCGGCATCCTCGCCACCTGCACCGCCCGCACGGGCGCGAGCGCCGACGAGGTCCGTGCCGCGTACGACAAGGCTTACACCGACGAACATTTCATCCACGTCCTGCCCGCCGGATCGTTGCCGACGACCGGTTCGGTGATCGGCTCCAATGCGGTTCAGCTGGCCGTGACGGTCGACGAACGGGCGGGCACGCTCGTCGCCGTGGGTGCGGTGGACAACCTGACCAAGGGCACCGGCGGCGCCGCCGTGCAATCGATGAACCTGGCGTTGGGCTGGGATGAGGCAGAAGGGCTGAGCACCGTGGGGGTGGCACCGTGACCACATCGGACGACCGGATCGTCGGGGGAGCACCGATCGAAGGCCCGCGGTTGCTGCGTGAACAGGGGGTCACCGCGCCGCTCGGCTTCCGGGCCGCCGGTATCGCGGCCGGGATCAAGGCGTCGGGCAAGGCCGATCTCGCGCTCGTGTTCAACGAGGGCCCCGACTACTCCGCCGCGGGAGTTTTCACCCGCAATCAGGTGAAGGCCGCACCGGTGTTGTGGTCGCAGCAGGTACTGACCACCGGACGTCTGCGCGCGGTGATCCTCAATTCCGGTGGAGCGAACGCATGTACGGGTCCGGGCGGTTTCCAGGACACCCATGCCACCGCCGAGGCCGTGGCCGACGCCTTGAGCAACTGGGGTACCGATACCGGTGCGGTCGAGGTTGCGGTCTGCTCGACCGGCCTCATCGGTGATCGCCTGCCCATGGACAAGGTCCTCGCCGGGGTCACCGAGATCGTCCACGAGATGGGTGGTGGGCTCTCCGGCGGAACCGACGCCGCTTACGCCATCATGACCACCGACACGGTGCCCAAACAGGCTGCGCTGCATCATCCGCAGGGGTGGAACGTCGGTGGGATGGCCAAGGGCGCCGGCATGATGGCGCCGTCGCTGGCGACGATGCTGTGCGTGCTCACCACCGATGCCCGCGCCAGCGCCGAACAACTCGACACCGCACTGCGGCGCGCCACCGCAGCAACGTTCGACCGACTCGACATCGATGGTTCGACCTCGACGAATGACACTGTGCTACTGCTCAGTTCGGGTGCCAGCCAGATCCCGGTCGAGCAGGACGACCTCGATGCCGCCGTCCTGGCCGTCTGCGATGATCTTGCGGCACAACTCATGGCCGACGCCGAGGGCGTCACCAAGCGGATCCTGATCACGGTCGCCGGGGCGCGCACTGAGGACGACGCGATCACCATTGCCCGGGTCGTCGCCCGGGATTCGCTGGTGAAGACCGCACTGTTCGGTTCCGATCCCAACTGGGGCCGGGTACTGGCGGCCGTCGGCATCGCGCCGGTCCCGATCGAGCCGGACCGTATCTCGGTGTCGTTCAACGGACATGCGGTGTGTGTCGACGGAACCGGTGCCGAGGGTGCACGCGACGTCGATCTGTCGGCTGTCGATGTCAACGTCCGGATCGAACTGGGGCTCGGTGAGGCGAGTGCCACCATCCGCACCACCGACCTCTCGCACGCCTACGTCGAAGAGAACTCGGCGTACTCCTCATGAGCGACAACGGGATCGATCACTCCGACCTGCCGGCCATCGACAAGGCGACCGTGTTGGCAGAGGCTCTTCCGGCCCTGCAGGCGCTGGCCGGCGCGACCGTCGTCGTCAAGTACGGCGGCAACGCGATGGTCGACGAGGATCTCAAACGCGCCTTCGCCGCCGACATGGTGTTCCTCCGCGCGTGCGGTATGCATCCGGTGGTCGTTCACGGTGGGGGGCCGCAGATCTCGGCGATGCTCTCCCGATTGGGTCTGTCCGGCGAATTCCGGGGCGGCTTCCGCGTCACCACACCCGAGGTGATGGATGTCGCCCGGATGGTGCTCTTCGGTCAGGTCGGGCGTGAACTGGTCGGACTGATCAACGCACACGGTCCGTATGCGGTGGGGTTGACCGGTGAGGACGCGCACCTGTTCACCGCGACCCGCCGCACCGTCCTCGTCGAGGGTGTGGCCACCGACATCGGTCTGGTCGGTGACATCACCTCGGTGAACACCTCGGCTGTACTCGATCTCGTTGCGGCCGGCCGGATTCCCGTGGTCTCCACGATCGCACCCGATCGCGACGGCGTGGTCCACAACATCAACGCCGACACCGCCGCCGGCGCCCTCGCCGAGGCTCTCGGCGCGTCGCGACTGGTGATGCTCACCGACGTCGAGGGGCTCTACACCGACTGGCCGGACCGTTCGTCGCTGGTCTCGCAGATCGGCACCGACGCCCTGACGCGACTCCTGCCAAGCCTGGATTCGGGCATGGTTCCCAAGATGGAGGCCTGCCTGCGGGCCGTCGCCGGTGGGGTGAGCCGCGCCCACGTCATCGACGGGCGGGTACCCCACGCGGTCCTCGCGGAACTGCTCACATCGAGCTCCGCGGGCACCACCGTTGTGCCCGGTGACGTCGACTCCGATTTTCCCACAGCAACTCTCACCCAAACCGGAACGAAGGCCGAGCACTCATGACCACCCCATGGCAGCAGCGCTGGACCTCGGCGTTGATGAACAACTACGGCACCCCGCCGATCGCAC
This sequence comes from Gordonia sp. NPDC003950, assembly GCF_053605205.1. Classification (NCBI taxonomy): domain Bacteria; kingdom Bacillati; phylum Actinomycetota; class Actinomycetes; order Mycobacteriales; family Gordoniaceae; genus Gordonia; species Gordonia sp. NPDC003950. Next base: position 27,208 of record NZ_JBSGIT010000038.1, read on the forward strand.
TCGAACGGGGTGAGGGCGCCTACGTGTGGGACGCCGACGGCCGGCGCTACCTCGACTTGCTGGGTGGTATCGCGGTCAACGCACTCGGCCACGCCCACCCGGCCATCATCGACGCGGTGTCGACGCAGTTGCAGACGCTCGGGCATGTCTCCAACCTCTATGTGAACGAGCGGGTGGTCGAACTCGCCGAAGCCCTGCTCGACAGGTTCGGGCATCCGGGCCGGGTGTTCTTCTGCAACTCGGGCACCGAGGCCAACGAGGCCGCGTTCAAGCTCGCGCGCCGCACCGGCCGTCGGCAGATCATCGCCGCCGAGAAGGCATTTCACGGCCGGACCATGGGCGCCCTGGCGATGACCGGGCAACCCGCCAAACGCGAACCGTTCGAGCCGATGCCCCCGGGGGTCGACTTCGTGCCCTACGGCGACGTCGCGGCACTCAAGGCGGCCGTCGGCGAACAGACCGCGGCGGTCATTCTCGAGCCGATCCTGGGGGAGGCGGGCGTGGTGGTTCCCCCCGCCGATTACCTCGCGCACGCCCGCCGGATCACCGCGGAACACGGGGCCTTGCTGATCCTCGACGAGGTGCAGACCGGGATCGCCCGCACCGGAACCTTCTTTGCACATCAGCAGGTGGGTGTGGTGCCGGACGTGATGACCTTGGCGAAAGGGCTCGGCGGCGGGTTGCCGATCGGTGCGTGCGTGGCCACCGGTCCGGCAGCCGAGTTGTTCACTCCCGGCCAGCACGGCACCACGTTCGGAGGCAATCCCGTCTCGGCCGCCGCCGCGCTCGCGGTCCTGGGTGAGATCGAGAAGCAGGGTCTCGTCGATCACGTTGCGGCCGTCGGGAAATCGATTGCCACCGGCATCGAGAATCTGGGCCATCCGCAGATCTCGCACGTGCGGGGTGCGGGACTGCTGCTCGGAATCGTGCTCAACGCGCCGCTGGCCGCCGGCACCGAGGCGGCGGCCCGGGACGGTGGATACCTCATCAACGCGCCGGCACCCGACGTGCTGCGACTGGCTCCACCGCTGATTCTCACCGAACAGCAGGGCGCCGATTTCGTCGCCGCCCTGCCCGGTTTCCTGGACACCGCGGCGGCCGCCGCCGACCGGAAGGAGCAGTCGTGACCCGGCACTTCCTGCGCGATGACGACGTGACACCCGACGAGCAGGCGCAGATCCTGGCGATCGCCGCCGAGGTGAAGGCCAACCCGTACGCCTTCCGGCCGCTGGAAGGACCGCGCGGGGTCGGCGTCATTTTCGACAAGAACTCCACCCGCACCCGGTTCTCCTTCGAGATGGGCGTCGCGCAGCTCGGTGGACACGCCGTCGTCGTCGACGGCCGGACCACCCAACTGGGCCGCGACGAGTCCCTCGCGGATACCGGTCGGGTGTTGTCTCGATTTGTCGAGGCCGTCGTGTGGCGGACCTTCGGACACGAACGTCTCGAGGAGATGGCCGCCACCGCGACCGTCCCGGTGATCAACGCACTGTCGGACACCTTCCACCCCTGCCAGGTGCTGGCCGACCTGCAGACCATCATCGAGCGCAAGGGCCGCACCGCCGGGCTGAAGATGACCTACCTCGGTGACGGCGCCAACAACATGGCGCACTCGCTGGCTCTGGGCGGCGTCACCGCCGGAATGCACGTCACGATCAGTTCGCCGCTCGGCTTCGAACCCGACCCGCAGGTGATCGCCGACACCGAGAAGCGTGCCAACGTCACCGGCGGCTCCATCAGCGTGATCGGTGATCCGCAGCGGGCGTCCACCGGCGCCGACGTGCTCGTCACCGACACCTGGGTCTCGATGGGGCAGGAGGACGACGGTAAGGACCGCAAGGCGCCCTTCCTGCCGTATCAGATCAACTCCGAACTCCTCGCCGTCGCCGACCCCGAGGCGATCGTGCTGCACTGCCTGCCCGCGCACCGCGGCGACGAGATCACCGACGAGGTCATCGACGGCCCGGCCAGCGTCGTGTTCGACGAGGCGGAGAATCGGTTGCACGCCCAGAAGGCGCTGCTCATCTGGCTGTTGGAGCGATCGTGACGGCCTCCAGTGAACACCACCCGGTGACCCGGCTGGCGTCCACCCGGGCGGGCCGGCACGCGCTGATCGTCGAGATCCTCGCGAAGAATCAGGTGCGCAGTCAGTCCGAACTGCAGCAGCTGCTCTCCGCGCAGGGCATCGACGCCACCCAGGCGACGATCTCCCGCGACCTCGACGAGCTCGGAGCGGTCAAACTCCGCGCGGCCGACGGCGGCGTCGGCGTGTACGTGGTGCCCGAGGACGGATCGCCCTTGCGCGGGGTGTTCGGCGGCACCGACCGTCTCGCGCGGCTCCTGTCGGAGTTGCTCGTCTCGACCGACAGCAGCGGCAACCTGGCGGTGCTGCGGACCCCACCGGGCGCTGCGCACTACCTCGCCAGCGCGATCGACCGCGCCAGCCTGCCCGACGTCGTCGGCACGATCGCCGGCGACGACACGATCTTCGTCTGCGCCCGCGACCCCATCGACGGCGCCGAACTCGCCCGACGAATCGAGGGTCTCGTGTGATCGGCTGACCCAACTCCCGAAACCACCAGACCCCACCTCCGCACCCGAAGACCACATACATCGCGTCCGACGACGGACGCGCACCCACGAAACAGGAGCTCACATCACCATGGCCGATCGCGTCGTACTCGCATACTCAGGCGGACTGGATACCTCGGTCGCCATCAGCTGGATCGCCAAGGAGACCGGCAAGGAGGTCGTCGCCGTCGCGCTCGATCTCGGGCAGGGCGGCGAGGACATGGAGGTCGTGCGCCAGCGTGCCATCGACTGTGGCGCCGTCGAGGCGGTGCTCGTCGATGCCCGCAATGAGTTCGCCGACGACTACTGCCTGCCCGCCATCACCTCCAACGCCCTCTACATGGACCGGTACCCGCTGGTCTCGGCCCTGTCGCGGCCGCTGATCGCCAAGCATCTGGTGACCGCCGCGCGTGACCACGGCGGCACGGTCGTGGCCCACGGCTGCACCGGCAAGGGCAACGATCAGGTGCGCTTCGAGGTCGGATTCGCCTCGCTGGCACCAGAACTCGAGGTCATCGCGCCGGTCCGCGACTACGCGTGGACCCGTGAGAAGGCGATCGCCTTCGCCGAGGAGAACGCCATCCCGATCAACGTGACCAAGAAGTCCCCGTTCTCGATCGACCAGAACGTGTGGGGCCGCGCGGTCGAGACTGGATTCCTCGAGGACCTCTGGAATGCGCCGACCAAGGACGTCTACTCCTACACCGACGACCCGACCATCAACTGGCAGTCGCCCGACGAAGTGATCATCTCCTTCGACAAGGGACGCCCGATCGCGATCGACGGCCGCCCGGTGAGCGTGCTCGATGCCATCGAGGAACTCAATCGACGCGCCGGCGCCCAGGGCGTGGGTCGTCTCGACGTCGTCGAGGACCGGCTCGTCGGCATCAAGAGCCGTGAGGTGTACGAGGCGCCCGGCGCGATGGTGCTCATCACCGCGCACGAGGAACTCGAGCACGTCACCCTTGAACGTGAACTGGGTCGCTACAAGCGGCGTACCGACCAGAAGTGGGCCGAGCTCGTCTACGACGGACTGTGGTTCTCGCCGCTGAAGCGCTCCCTGGACGCCTTTGTCGACTCCACCCAGGAGCACGTCACCGGCGACATCCGGCTCACTCTGCACGGCGGGCACATCGCCGTCAACGGACGTCGCAGCCCCGAATCGCTCTATGACTTCAACCTCGCCACCTACGACGAGGGCGACAGCTTCGACCAGTCCAACGCCCGCGGGTTCGTCGAACTGCACGGACTGTCGTCCAAGATCGCGGCGCGACGGGACCTGATCGGTGAGTGACACCGGAGCCGGCGGCACCAACGAAGGGTCGCTCTGGGGCGGTCGCTTCGCCGACGGCCCGGCCGCGGCGATGGCGGCGCTGAGCAAGTCCACCCAATTCGACTGGGTGCTGGCGCCTTTCGACATCCGGGCGTCCAAGGCACACGCCCGGGTGCTGAACACCGCCGGACTGCTCGGTGACGACGATCTGGCCGCGATGCTCGACGGCCTCGATCGGTTGGCCGCCGACGTCGCCGACGGTTCCTTCGGTCCGGCACCCACCGACGAGGACGTGCACGGAGCCCTCGAACGAGGACTGATCGAGCGTGTCGGCCCGGAACTCGGCGGTCGGTTGCGGGCCGGGCGGTCGCGAAATGACCAGGTGGCGACGCTGTTTCGGATGTGGGTCCGTGACGCCATGACGCGGGTGGCAACCGGCGTGCTCGATGTGGTCGAAGCCCTGATGGGGCAGGCGATCGCGCACCCGGATGCGGTGATGCCCGGCAAGACGCACCTGCAGGCCGCCCAGCCGGTGCTGCTGGCCCACCATCTGCTGGCCCATGCCCAACCGCTGATCCGCGATGTCGACCGACTCGCCGACGCCGATCGTCGAACTGCGGTGTCCCCGTACGGTTCCGGCGCACTGGCCGGATCGTCGCTGGGACTGGACCCGGGCGCCATCGCCATCGAGTTGGGGTTCGACGCCCCCGCCGAGAACTCGATCGACGCCACCTCCTCGCGTGACTTTGCCGCCGAGGCGGCCTTCGTCTTCGCGATGATCGCCGTCGACCTCTCCCGCCTGGCCGAAGAGGTCATCCTCTGGAGCACACCGGAATTCGGTTACGTCACGCTGGCCGATGCGTGGTCGACGGGCAGCTCGATCATGCCGCAGAAGAAGAATCCGGACGTCGCCGAACTCGCCCGCGGTAAGGCCGGGCGCCTGATCGGGGACCTGACCGGACTGATGGCCACGCTCAAGGCCCAGCCCTTGGCCTACAACCGTGACCTCCAGGAGGACAAGGAACCGGTCTTCGACGCGGTCGCGCAGCTCGAACTACTGTTGCCCGCGATCACCGGGCTCGTCGCCACACTCGAGTTCCACGAAGACCGCATGGCCGAGCTTGCACCCGCCGGGTTCACCTTGGCCACCGACATCGCCGAATGGCTGGTGCGACAAGGTGTGCCGTTCCGTGTCGCGCATGAGCTCGCCGGGGCGTGTGTGCGTGAGGCGGAGAGTCGGGGAGTGGGTCTCGATGGTCTCGACGACGCGGCGTTCGCCGCCATCGATCCCGCGTTGACGCCCGACGTCCGCGAAGTCTTGTCGGTGCGGGGTTCCATCGAATCCCGCGACGCGCACGGCGGCACCGCCTCCGACCAGGTCCGTCGACAGCTGGGTGTGCTGGGCGATGTGGTGGCCCGGCAACGTGCCGACTGGGCGGGGCGCACCCTCCAGTGATAATCCGCGTTTGTCCACACGCGGTCGAGTAGAGTGAGGGCCACACTGGTGGGCGGTGTCTGTGATGGTGCCCTGGTGATGCCTGATCGGGGGACACGGCACACCTGACGCACGTGCGGGTACCTCCGAATGAGGGGAGGCCGAAGACATGGTCGGTATCGGCGGACTGCCGGATGTCGGCGCGATGGTCGGAAGGGTGGTCGCGACAGCGCAGAACGGACTCGAGGTCCTGCGGCTGGGCGGCCTGGAGACGGGCACGCTGCCGGCACCGTTCGCGGTCGTGGAGACCGAGAAGATGTTCCGGCTCCGCAAATACTTCCCCGACGACACCGGCGGCCCCAACGTGGTGTTGATTCCACCGATGATGGTGTCCGCCAACGTCTATGACGTCACCGAGCGCAATGGTGCGGTATCCATCCTGCATCGACACGGCATTACCCCCTGGGTCATCGACTTCGGCTCGCCAGACTCCGAAGAGGGCGGGATGGAGCGCAACCTCGCCGACCACGTGGTGGCCGTCAGCCGAGCGATCGATCAGATCATCGAGTCGACCGGTAAGGACGTCCACCTCGCCGGCTACTCGCAGGGCGGGATGTTCGCCTACCAGACGGCCGCGTTTCGGCGGTCGCGTGGCCTGGCCAGTCTGATCACGTTCGGGAGTCCGGTCGACGTGCTGGCCGCCCTGCCGTTGGGGCTGCCGGCCGGGTTGGTCGTCCCCGGCGCGGAGATCCTCGCCGATCGCGTGGTCGGCAACCTCTGGGTGCCGGGGTGGTTGGCGCGCTTGGGATTTCAGATGCTCGATCCGGTCAAGACGGCACGAAGCCGCATCGACTTCCTGCGCCAACTGCACGACCGGGACGCGCTGCTGCCCCGGGAGGACCAGCGCCGATTCCTCGAGTCCGACGGATGGGTGGCGTGGTCCGGACCGGCGATCGCGGAGTTGCTGCGCCAATTCGTGGTGCACAACCGGATGGTCTCGGGTGGCTTCGTGATCAACGGAGAGGTGGTCACGCTGTCTGAGATCACCTGTCCCACTTTGGCATTCGTCGGGGAAGCCGATGACATCGGGCAGCCGGCCGCGGTCCGGGGCATCGTGCGGGCCGCTCCGGACTCACGGGTCTATGAATCCCGGGTTCCGGTAGGACATTTCGGGCTCGTCGTCGGTAGCACGGCTGGAGCGCAGACGTGGCCGATCACCGCGGAATGGATCGAGTGGCAGTCCGGACTGCGTGAACAACCCGATCGCATCGAGCCGATGGTGCTCGGCGAACCCGGTCATGGCAGCGGCGTGAGCCTGGCGTCGCGGCTCACGCACGGGCTCGGTGCGGTCGCCGACGCCGGGGCGGGTCTGTCGCGCGACATCGTCGAATTGGCGACGACGTTCCAGCGCTCGTCGCTCGCGGTGGCGCAGGAGTCCGTACGGACGGTGCCACGCTTGTTCCGCCTCGGTCAGATCCAGCCGGGCACCCAGATCTCGCTCGGAAAATTGATGTCGGAGAACACCAAACGAGGTGCCGGCAAGGAACTGTTCCTCTTCGAGAACCGCGTGCTGACACACGCGCAGGTCAACACCCGCATCGACAACGTGGTCGCCGGACTCATCTCATGCGGTATCCGTCCGGGCCAACACGTCGGCGTCCTGATGGCCACACGCCCGAGCGCACTCGTCGTGGTCGCGGCACTGTCGCGGCTGGGGGCGGTCGCGGTGCTGTTGTCGGCCGACGGTGACATCCCCGAGATGCTCCGCCTGACCGACTGCATCGTGGTGATCTCCGATCCGCACCACGTCGACATCGTCGCCGACCATGCCGAGCGCGTCCTGGTGCTCGGTGGCGGTAGCGGCGACTCACGAGTCATCGACGGTGCCGACGGTCGACAGGTGATCGACATGGAGCAGATCGATCCGGAATCGGTGCCGGTACCCGCCTGGTACCGCCCCGATCCTGGACTCGCCGGCGATCTCGCATTCATTCTGTTCACCCGCGCCCAGGGCAATCTGGCGGTGTGGCCGATCACCAACCACCGGTTCGCGATGTCGGCATTCGGCGCCGCGTCGGCGGCCGGATTGACCGACCGCGACACCGTCTACTGCCTACCGCCACTGCACCATGCGTCCGGCCTGCTGACCACCCTCGGCGCGACCGTCGTCGGCCGCTCACGCATCGCGCTGTCCAATGGCATCGATGCGGAGACGTTCAGCACCGAGGTCCGCCGGTACGGCGTCACGGTGGTGTCCTACACCTGGACGATGATGCGCGAAATCGTGCGATCACCGGACTTCCACATCAACGAACACAACCCGATACGCCTGCTCATGGGTTCGGGAATGCCCACCGGACTCTGGAAGGACGTGCTCTCGAGTTTCCCGCGAGCCCGCGTTCTCGAGTTCTTCGCGACGGCGGACGGATCGGCGATCCTGGCCAATGTGTCCGGCGACAAGATCGGATCGATGGGCCGCGCACTCCCCGAGACCAACCCGGTGCAGATCGCCGCGATCGACCTCGACCATCGTCGCCTCGCGGTTGGCGGGAACGGCTTCGTCCGGCGCGCGGAGGTCGGCGAGGTGGGACTTCTGTTGGCGCGCACCCCATCCCGCCTGGACACCTCGGCAACCGTGTTGCGGGACGTCTTCGCATCGCGGGACCGCTGGGAGGTGTCGGGTCACCTGTTCTACCGCGACGCCGACGACGACATGTGGTTCATGGGGTCGACCGACGCCAGGGTGCGCAGCTCCGACGGTGTCGTCTACCTGCCGCCCATCGAGCAGGCACTGTCTCGGATGGAGGCCGTCGACCAGGTTGTCGCCTACGGGGTCGGCGAAGTGGAGAACGGCCTCGCAGTGGCTGCGGTCACCTTGCGAGACGATGCCCGGGCCGACTCGCTCACCGTGACGCAGTTGCGCGTGGCATTGGGCGCTCTGCCTGCGGAGAGTCGGCCGCACCTGATCCACGTCGTGGACGACATTCCCGTGTCCGATTCGTATCGTCCGCTGAGCAACGAGCTTCGACGCGCGGGGGTTCCGCCGCCCGGGCCCAAGGTCTGGTATCGCGACGATGATGGCCGGTACCGCAGATACACGAGGTCGGCGGCCGCCAAGGTTCCGTGGGGACGCCGGGACGATGACCGGGCCGGTGCGGGTGCCGGTGCCGAGGTCTCGGCGACCGCGGGGGCATGATTGACGGTGACCGATGGCGCCCGTCCAACGGTGCCGAGGCAAGACGAGAGGACTCACACAGGATGTCGCGTGCGGAGGCGATCAACCCGATCGTGCGGGAACGGCTGGTCTGCCCACAGGATCACGGACCGTTGCTCGACGCGGGAGACGATCTCTACAACCCTCGTCTACGGGTCGCCTATCACATCGATGCGGACGGCATCCCGGTCATGCTGGCCGACGAGGCACGGTCCGTCGACGACGCCGAGCACAACCGACTCACCGCCGGGTCGTGACATCGTCGATGCCCGATGCGGTCGGCCTCGGTGCGGGTGACAAGATCGACGTCGTGAGTGCTGAGAAGTCGCAGACGCCCGCGGTGACCACCGACATCATCGACGAACTGCAGTGGCGCGGGCTCATCGCGCAGTCCACCGATCTGGAGGAACTCAGGTCGGTGTTGTCGGCCGGACCGGTGACGCTGTATGCGGGCTTTGATCCGACCGCGTCGAGCCTGCACGCCGGGCATCTCGTGCCGTTGCTGACTCTGCGGCGCTTTCAGCTCGCCGGGCACCGCCCGCTGGTCCTCGCCGGCGGTGCGACCGGGATGATCGGCGACCCGCGGGACGTCGGCGAGCGGACGATGAACTCCGCCGATGTCGTGCGTGGATGGGCGGACCGGATCGGTGGCCAGCTGCGGCGTTTCGTCACTATCGACGATTCGGCCAACAGCGCCGTACTGGTCAACAATCTCGACTGGACCGCCGAGATGACCGTTATCGACTTCCTCCGCGACCTCGGCAAGCACTTTTCGGTCAACGTGATGCTCGCTCGGGAAACCGTCAAGCGCCGGTTGGAGAGCGACGGCATCAGCTATGCCGAATTCAGCTACATCCTGTTGCAGTCCAATGACTTTCTCGAGCTGCACCGTCGTCACGGTTGTACGTTGCAAATCGGTGGGTCGGATCAGTGGGGCAACATCATCGGCGGGGTCGACCTGGTCCGGCGAGTCGACGGTGATTCGGTGCATGCCATGACGGTGCCGTTGGTGACGTCATCGGACGGCAAGAAGTTCGGCAAGTCCACCGGTGGTGGCAGCCTGTGGCTTAATCCGGAGCTGACCAGTCCTTATGCCTGGTACCAGTACTTCGTGAACACCGCGGATGCCGATGTGGTGCGGTACCTGAGGTGGTTCACGTTCCTCACCCGGGACGAGATCGCCGAGCTCGAGCAGGCGACCGTCGACACGCCGCATCTACGCCTCGCGCAGAAGCGGCTTGCCGCCGAGATGACCACGCTCATCCATGGATCGGCCAACACCGCCGCCGTTGAGCTTGCGAGTCAGGCATTGTTCGGACGCGGCGACCTGCATGAACTCGACGAGGCAACGCTGGCCGCCGCTCTCGGAGAGACCACGATCGCCGAGTACACGGATTCGGCGCCGACGATGGTCGAGCTCCTGGTGGATACCGGTTTGTCCGACAGCAATAAGGCAGCTCGACGTGCCATCGGCGAGGGTGGCGCCTACGTGAACAACACCAAGATCACCGATGCCGACTGGCGCCCGGGTGCCGGCGATGCGTTGCATGGCCGGTGGTTGGTGATTCGGCGCGGCAAGAAGAGCTTCGCCGGTGCGACAATCTCCCTCTGACCAGCTGATTTGACGTGTTGTTCGCGTCTGTGTAACTTTCTTGTTGCACCGCAGAGAGCAACTCCCCCGGGGCCGACAAGGAATCGGGGGCTGTTCAGTGTCTTCCCTCTACGTGAGGGGAGTCGTACTCTGGGATGTAGCCGGAAGCCGGCAGGCGCGACTTGCGCCCGCGGAACATGGCTGGTAGCCTGGAAAAGTTGCCCGAGTGCGGGTGGCAATTCTGGAAATAGAACTGGCTCATCGGTGTTCGCCCTGTGTGGGTAGTTCGGGTGGGTGTGTGTTCTTTGAGAACTCGATAGTGTGTTGGTGGATTGTTTGATGCCATTTTTTTGAATGGTAGTGAACAAATTTTTGT
>NZ_JBSGIT010000039.1:0-28950 GCF_053605205.1 Gordonia sp. NPDC003950
GCACTCTGATCGGTGTGGGAGAGTAGGACACCGCCGAACTATCATTCCGGGATGCCCCGCAACACACACGTGTTGCGGGGCATCACCGCATTCCCCACCCCTTTGCCCCCTTTTTTTGTTCGGGAAGGTTCCCGCGGCACTTCCACGGTGCCTGCGGCACCCCACCCCGAATCCCGCAACACCCCACACGCTCACGCTGCCTCACCGGCCGCGTGAACACACACGCACCACGCCGACGAACATCACCCGCGCCGGCGTCGACGATGCGGGGTCGGGTCCGCCGTGCGCGGGCCCAGGGCATAGATTGGCTTCCATGACTGACCGTGATCGCAATCGCGGCCGCCGCCCGCAACGTCAGGGTGGCTCCCCGCAACGCTCGGTGCCGTCGGATCGTCCGGCGGAGCCGGCGATTCCCGACGAGGTGAGCGCTTCGGATCTCGACTCCGAGACTCGGCGTGATCTGCTGACGCTCGACAAGTCGAATGCGGAGGCCGTTGCCCGTCACCTGGTGATGGTGGCCGACCTTCTCTACGAGGACCCGGCGCTTGCGCTCGAGCATGCGCGAGCGGCTCGTCGTCGTGCGACGCGGGTGGGTGTGGTGCGCGAAACCGCGGGCATCGCGGCGTACAACGCGGGCGAATGGCAGGAGGCGATCTCAGAGCTGCGGGCAGCTCGTCGGATCACCGGAAGCTCGTCGCTGCTGCCGCTGATCGCGGACGCGGAGCGAGGCCTGGGACGGCCGGAGCGTGCGATCGAGATCGCACGGAGTGACGAGGGACGCGCGCTGGCCGGAGACGAGGCGACCGAGTTGCGCATCGTCGAGGCCGGCGCCCGAACCGATATGGGCGAGCCCGAGAAGGCGTTGGTCACCTTGCAGTTGGAGGACCTCAGCCCGGGCCGTACCGGCACGGCAGCGGCGCGCGTCTTCTATGCGTACGCGTCGGCGCTCGAGGCCGCCGGACGGATCGACGATGCGATGACGTGGTTCATGAACGCATCTGCCGCCGACATCGACGACGCCACCGACGCCGAGTTCCGGCTGATGGAGTTGTCGGTGGGTGGGGAGCCCGCCGAGGCGGCACCCGACCAGACGGCTCTCGACAGCCCGGCGCTCGACGAACCGGTCCCTGACAGGGGTGACGAGTCGGCCCCTGACGAGTCCTCCGGTGATGGCGCGCCGTTGGCGGCAACCAAGGCCCCCGAGGCCGAGGAGGCCGAGGAGGCCGAGGAGGCTGACGATGAAGTGGCTGCACCCGCAGTCCCCGAGATCGCAGTTCCCGAGGTCGCAGTTCCGGAGGTCACAGAGCCGGAGGTCGAGGCTCTGACCTCAGATCCGGTGCGGGTGTTGACCGATGTCTATGACGCACTGCTCCTCGACCTCGACGGCACCGTTTTCGCCGGGCACCGGCCGGTGGCCGGCGCCGTCGACACCCTCCGACAGGTCGATCGCACAACGATCTTCGTGACCAACAATGCGAGCCGTCGGCCCACGGAGGTCGCCGAGCACCTGGTGGGCATGGGATTCGACGCGACGCCCGATCAGGTGGTGACGAGTGCGCAGTCGGCGGCTCGCCTGCTGTCCGAACACCTCGAACCGGGCACTCGTGCCCTTGTCCTCGGCACGGACGGGTTGGCGCAGGAGGTCCGCGAAGTCGGCATCGCGGTGACACGCAGCGCGGACGACCGGCCATTGGCCGTGATCCAGGGATACTCACCGGACACGTCCTGGGCGACGCTCTCGGAAGCGGCGCTCGCGATTCGGGCAGGTGCGCTGTGGATCGCGACCAACGTCGACGCGACGCTGCCCTCCGAGCGGGGGTTGCTCGTCGGGAACGGTTCTCTGGTGGCTGCGGTCGCGAATGCGACCGGGCAGGAGCCGCTGGTCGCGGGCAAACCGGCGGCACCGCTGATGGCCGACGCAATCACACGCAGCGCGGCGGACAAGCCTCTGGTGATCGGCGATCGCCTGGACACCGACATCCAGGGTGCGCATTCGGTGGGTCTGGACAGTTTGCTGGTCCTCACGGGTGTGAGTACCCCGACCGATCTGCTCTCCGCGCCTCCGCAGCAACGACCGACCTACGTCGCCGCCGACCTGTCGGGCGTCCTCGACGCGGTCGACACCGTGCGCATCTCCGCCAAGGACGCCTGGCGCGTCGCCCGCGACGGCAACACGGTGTCGGTCTCACCGACCACCGACGCCCCGGACTTCGGCGCATTGCTGCCGGCTCTTGCTGCGCAGGTGTGGGAATGGGCCGACGCGGACGAGGTCGATCTCACCGAACTGGTCGTCACCGCGACGTCGGATGCAGTGCGCACGGTATTGGCCGAACTCGACCTCGCTCGCGAGGCGTAGATCGTGACCGCACCGCACGATGGCCCAGTCACCGGACCGAGGCCGGGCTCGCGGCACCTGATGCCCGGGGCCGCGGCGTCGCCCGGCCACGGCCCTGACGTCGACCCGGCTCTCGCCGACGTCGTCACCGAGCAGCTCCACGATCTGCTCGGCCAGGTCGACGACATCCGCGAGCAGACCGGTGACTCCTTCGACCTCGTCGCACTGGCCCGGCAGACGAAACTGCTCGAACAGGCTCATGAGGTGTTGACGTCGGCGTTGTCCGAGGTCGATCACCGGTGAGGTGTGACTGAGTGGCGGCACGGGCGCGTCTGGACGCCGAACTGGTTCGTCGTGGGTTGGCCCGCTCTCGTGAGCAGGCCCGTGACCTCGTCGAGCAACGAGTCGTCAAGGTCAACGGCACGATCGCGACCAAACCGTCGACGAATGTCGGCAGGGACACTCCCATCGTGCTGGTGGACGATTCCGCTCGCGACGATTGGGCCTCGCGCGGGGCGCACAAACTGCTCGGTGCACTCGAGGCGTTCGAACCTCAGGGGTTGTCCGTGACGGGTCGCCGGTGCCTCGACGCCGGTGCCTCGACCGGCGGCTTCACCGACGTCCTGCTGCGCCGCGGTGCACGCGAGGTCGTCGCCGTCGACGTCGGCTACGGCCAATTGATCTGGCGGTTGCAGAACGATGACCGGGTGGACATCCACGATCGGACCAACGTTCGTCACCTGTCCGCGGTGGACATCGGAGGTCCCGTCGACGTCGTCGTCGCCGACCTGTCGTTCATCTCGTTGTCGTTGGTGTTGCCGGCATTCGTGGCCTGCACCGCGCCTGGCGCCGATATCGTGCCGATGGTCAAACCACAGTTCGAGGTGGGTAAGGATCGCGTGGGATCCGGTGGTGTGGTTCGCGATCCGGAACTACGCGTCGCGGCCGTTGCCAAGGTCGTCGCCGAGGCCAACCGACTCGGACTGACGCTGCGCGCGGTGACCGCGAGTCCGCTTCCGGGGCCGTCGGGCAACGTCGAATACTTCCTCTGGTTGCGGCGAGGGGCGGAGGCGATGTCGGGAAGCGACGTGTCAGACGCTCGGGATAGGGTCGGTAACCGTGTCGAATCGAATGCGGGTGAGAACTCCGCGACCACCGGCGACGGTGAGGCCGTGGTCGATGACGACATCCTGCAGATGATTCGCCGGGCCGTCGAGGAGGGGCCGCGCTGATCGGCAAGGCCCATCGGCACGCCTCACTGTGAGACACCCCAATGCGTGAGACGAAGGGATACCAGGTGGTCAACGCTTCGGACGCCGGCCGGGAATTCCTGGTCGTCGCCCATACCGGCCGCGACGTCGTGACCGACACCATCATGTCGATCGCGCGGCACTGCGCCACGGCAGGAGTGGCGCTGCGCGTGGTGGACCACGACACCCGGGTAGATCCGGATCCGGCGAGCGAGGCACGTGCGTACCCCCAATCGGTGGCCGATGCGCACTCGATTCCCCGTCCCGAACGTAATCCACTCGATCCCGATCGCTTGCGTGAGGCCGGCGCCCGCGTCGAGGTCACCGTCGGTGATCCCGAGTCGGCGCAGGGCTGTGAGATCGTGATCGTCCTGGGCGGCGACGGGACATTTCTTCGCGCCGCCGAATTGGCTCATCCCGCCGGTGTCCCAGTGCTCGGAATCAACCTCGGCCACATCGGATTCCTGGCGGAGGCCGAGGCCAACCGGGTCGATGCGGTGATGAAGCAACTCGTCTCCGGCGACTACCGGGTCGAACCGCGCATGACTCTCGACATCACCGTGATCGATCCCGCGAGTCCCGACGAACCACCGCTGAAGAGTTGGGCGCTCAACGAGGTCGCGATCCTCAACAACACCAGCACCGGCGTTCTCGAACTCGTCACCGAGGTCGACGGACGACCGGTATCGGCGTTCGGTGCCGACGGGGTCTTGGTGTCCACACCCACCGGTTCGACGGCGTACGCCTTCTCGGCCGGGGGGCCGGTCATGTGGCCGGATCTCGAGGCGATCCTGGTGGTGCCGAGCAACGCACACGCCCTGTTCGCCCGCCCGATGGTGACCAGCCCACGATCACGGATCGCCGTCGAGGTGGACAAGAACGGGCGGTCGGCGGTGGCACTGTGCGACGGTCGGCGTCGTCTGCCGGTTCCGGCCGGTGCCCGCGTCGAGGTGGTGCGCAGCGAGCGGTCGGTGCAATGGGTGCGGATCGACTCCGATCCGTTCGCCGACCGGCTGGTACGCAAGTTCGACCTGCCGGTCACCGGATGGCGGGGAAGGCAGATCTAGATGCTCGAGGAACTGTCCATCGCCGGCCTCGGCGTGATCGACGAGGCCGCCGCGCAACTGTCACCCGGATTCACCGCACTCACCGGTGAGACCGGAGCGGGCAAGACCATGATCGTCACCAGCCTCCGGTTGCTGTCCGGGGCGCGCGCCGACGCCGGCCGCGTCCGATCCGGAAGTGAGCGAGCCACCGTCGAGGGACGATTCCGGGTCGCCGGCGCCGACGGTGAACCGTCGGCGGAGATCGCCGAACTCCTCGAGTCCTCCGGCGCCGAACTCGACGACGACGGGACCGTCATCGCGATCCGCACGGTCAACGCCGACGGCCGATCCCGCGCCCATCTCGGTGGCCGCTCGGTGCCGGTCGGTGTTCTCGGGAAGCTGGTGAACTCCGTGCTGACCGTGCACGGGCAGAACGATCAGCTCCGCCTGCTGCGCCCGGACCGGCAGCGCGCCGCGCTGGACACCTTCGCCGGGGCCAAGGCCCACAAGGCGCTGGCCGCCTACCGCAGCGCACGCACGGAGTGGATCGACATCCTCGACGAACTCGACGAACTGCGCGCCAATTCCCGCGACCTCGCCCAGGAAGCGGATCGTCTGCGCTTCGGCATCGACGAGATCGGTGCTGTCGACCCGCAACCCGGCGAGGACACCGACCTCGCCGAGACGATTCGTCGGCTCACCGACCTCGAGTCGATCCGGTCGGCCGCATCCGGATCCCACGAGATCATCTCCGGGGAGTCCGGATCGGTGATCGACGGGCTCGGGCAGGCGCGGTCGATGCTCGAGTCGGCCGCCGACGACGAACTGCGACGCCTTGCCGGGCGAGTTGCCGAGGCCCTCACCGTGGTCACCGACATCGGCGAGGAACTCACCGACTTTCTCTCCGCACTACCCACAGATGCCGATGCCCTCGACAAGCTGCTCACCCGGCAGAGTGAACTGAAGGCGTTGGTCCGCAAGTATGCGCCGGACATCGACGGTGTGATCGAGTGGCATCGGCAGGCGCAGAAACGACTCGAGCAGATCGACGACCCGCAGGGCAGCATCGACGACCTCGAACAACGCGCAACCCAGGCGCGCACCGTGGTCGCCGACGCCGCGGGCAAGCTGCACACCATCCGCGTCAAGGCGGCCTCGACGATGGCGACCAAGGTGTCGAAGGAACTGGCCGGTCTCGCGATGGGAGACTCGGTGCTCTCGGTCGCCGTCGTCCCGGAACCCGCCGAGGCCGACGGTCGTCTGGCCATCGACGTCGACGGCAGGGTCGCGCAGGCCGGTGCCGACGGTGCCGACCGCGTCGAGTTCGCGCTCGTACCGCACAAGGGTGCGCAGCCACTACCGATCGCCACCTCGGCGTCGGGCGGCGAGCTGTCGCGAGTGATGCTGGCTCTCGAAGTGGTGCTGGCCGAACCGACGTCGGGATCGGTCATGGTCTTCGACGAGGTCGACGCCGGCGTGGGTGGCCGTGCCGCGGTGGAGATCGGCCGTCGACTGGCTCGACTCGCAAAGGCGCATCAGGTGATCGTCGTCACCCACCTTCCGCAGGTGGCCGCGTTCGCCGACAACCACCTCGTGATCGGCAAGAAATCGACGAAGGGGGCCGTCACCAGCACGGTGCGTGTGCTCGACCGCACCGACCGGATTGCCGAGCTCGCCAGAATGCTTGCGGGACTGGGGGAATCCGACACCGGAAAGGCGCATGCGGAGGAACTTCTGTCTACCGCTGAGGCGGAAAGAGCCTTTTGAGGTCAGCGGTTCTGTTGATTCTCGTGTGACAAAAGTTGTAGAAGTTACGGCGCGCCTCCCGTCGAAGGCGGATGTCGCGGTCAATCATGGCGTGCATGAAGATGCCTGCACTGCTCGCGCGGACCACACAAGAACTGCCTGGCGTGATCGGTATCGCCAGAATCGACAAGAACACCAAGAAACTCATCGAACGGGTCGGGCCCGGGGACATCGCGATCCTCGACGAGGTCGACCTCGACCGCGTCACCGCCGACGCGCTCGTGCAGGCCAATGTCGTCGCCGTCGTCAATGCGTCGCCGTCGATCTCCGGTCGCTATCCCAATCTCGGCCCCGAGGTGCTCGTCGCGTCCGGGATCGTCCTGCTCGACGACGTGGGACCCGAGGTGTTCAAGAAGGTCAAGGACGGCGCCAAGCTGCGGGTACACGACGATCGTCTGTTGGTCGGCGAGCGGCGGCTCGCCCGCGGCACCACGTTGGAGGAGTCCGACGTCGCCGACATGATGATCGACGCCAAGACCGGCCTCGTCGATCATCTGGAAGCCTTCTCCGGTAACACCATCGAGTTCATCCGCAGCGAGTCGCCGTTGCTGATCGACGGAGTCGGCGTTCCCGATGTGGACGTGTCCTTCGCCGGCAAGCATGTCGTGATCGTCGCCGACGGGCCCGATCGCGGCACCGAACTGCGCGCGCTCAAACCCTTCATCAAGGAGTACTCGCCGATCCTCGTCGGTGTGGGCGCCGGCGCCGACACCCTCGTCAAGGCCGGATACAAGCCGGCCGTCGTGGTGGGTGACCCCGAGGACATGAAGGTCGCCACGCTCAAGAGCGGTGCCCAGGTGGTGCTGCCGGCCGACACCGACGGACATGCACCGGGCCTCGAACGGATTCAGGATCTCGGTATCGGCGCGACCACCTTCCCGGCGGCGGGGTCGGCCGCCGACCTGGCCCTGCTGCTGTCGGACTTCCACGGCGCCGACCTCATCGTGACCGCAGGCTACGGCGGTTCCCTCGACGACTTCTTCGACCGTTCGCGTCGCGAGAGCACGCCGTCGACCTTCCTCACCCGACTGAAGGTCGGTCCGAAGCTGGTGGACGCCAAGGCCGTCGCGACTCTCTATCGCAGCCGCGTCTCCGGCGCGGCGATCGCCTGCGTCATCCTGGCCGCGCTCATCGCCGTCATCGCAGCCGTCATGCTGTCCAATGCCGGCCCGGAGGTCATCGATTGGGTTGTGGCCCAGTGGAATCACCTGGTGGAGTGGGCACGGGGAGTCTGGAACCGGTAGCCCATGATCTCGATGCGTCAGCACGCCATCTCCTTGGTGGCGGTGTTCATGGCCCTGGCACTGGGACTGTTCCTCGGCTCGGGCTTCGTCGGTGATCGCGTGAACTCCCTGACCGGGACCAGTCGCGACCGCATCGGCGATCTCGAACAGCAACGCGACTCGCTCAACGACCAGGTCAACTCCGCCAACAGCTTTGACGCGGCGATCGCCGCCCGGCTCATCGCCGGTCAATTGCGGGGACAGGATGTCCTGGTGGTGACCACGCCGAACGCGGCGGACTCCGACGTGACAGCGGTGAAGGAGTACATCGCCACCGCCGGCGGCACCTTCGCCGGACAGATCGGAGTGACCGACACCCTCATCCGTGATGAGAAGGCGGAACAGGTCCGCACCATCGTCGACCAGACGATCCCGGCCGGGACGACCCTGCGTGCCGAACTCACCGATACCGGCGGACGGGTGGGTGATCTGCTCGGCAGTCTCATCACCCACCGCTCGGGTCAGCAGGCGGCGTCGGCGTCGGATCGGCAGACCGGTCTGCAGACGTTGCGCGACGGCGGCTTCATCACCTATGCCGACAATGCCATCCGGCCGGCCGATCTCGTGGTGTTCGTCACCGGCGACGCGCTCCCGGAGAACTCCGGCGCGCAGGGCCAACTCACCGCCCGGCTGGCCGCCGCGATGAGTGCCCGGGCCCAGGGCGGTGCGCTCGTCGGGCGGACCGGGTCGGCCACCGGGGTGTCGCCCATCGCGGTGGTGCGCTCGGATCCGGCGCTGCGCAACGCCGTCTCCACGGTTGACAACGTGGACCAACAGACTGGTCTGATCACCACGATCCTGGTGCTCGACGAGGAAAGTCAGGGGCACACCGGCTCGTATGGCACCGGTCCCGGCGCCACCGCGATCACCGTCGGAGCCCAGCCCGTCGACGCCGCGCCCGGAACCTGATCGCCCCCACCCTCCGCGCGCGCCGGCTCGGTCGCGACACACCGATCGTGGTGGGCGAGTCGGTGTGGTGGCGGGCGGATGCCGTCGGTGGTGTTACCCTGGAGTCCCGTAGGTGAGCAGGCTTTCATGACCTGATCCGGCCGACGGGAGAACCACTGTTGCGACCACTGCGCCATGTACATTCGGGCACCAAGCATATTTTTGTCACCGGCGGCGTCGCCTCGTCGCTCGGGAAGGGCCTGACCGCATCGAGTCTGGGTCAGTTGCTGACCGCTCGCGGTCTCCGGGTCACCATGCAGAAACTCGACCCCTACCTGAACGTCGATCCGGGGACGATGAATCCGTTCCAGCACGGTGAGGTGTTCGTCACCGAGGACGGCGCGGAAACCGATCTCGACGTCGGTCACTACGAGCGCTTCCTGGACCGCAACCTCTCCCAGTCGGCGAATGTGACCACCGGGCAGGTGTATTCGACCGTCATCGCCAAGGAACGGCGAGGCGAGTACCTCGGCGAGACGGTTCAGGTCATCCCGCACATCACCGACGAACTCAAGGCGCGGGTGCTCGCGATGCGTGAGCCCGGCGACGACGGTGAGGCGCCCGACGTGGTGATCACCGAGATCGGCGGCACCGTCGGCGACATCGAATCGCTGCCGTTCATCGAGGCCGCCCGGCAGATCCGGCACGACGTCGGACGCGACAACGTGTTCTTCCTGCACGTGTCATTGGTGCCCTATCTCGCACCGTCGGGCGAACTGAAGACCAAGCCCACCCAGCATTCGGTGGCCGCCCTGCGCAACGTCGGTATCCAGCCCGACGCACTCATCCTGCGCTGCGATCGCGACGTGCCCGAGGCGCTGAAGAAGAAGATCGCGCTGATGTGCGACGTGGAGATCGAAGGTGTGATCTCGACCCCCGACGCACCGTCGATCTACGACATCCCCAAGGTGCTGCACAGCGAGCAGCTCGACGCCTACGTCGTGCGCAAACTGGGTCTGCCGTTCCGCGACGTCGACTGGACCGTGTGGGGCGAACTGCTCAACCGGGTCCACGATCCGCGTGAGACGGTGCGAATTGCGCTGGTGGGCAAGTACGTCGACCTCCCGGACGCTTATCTGTCGGTCACCGAGGCGATCCGAGCGGGGGGCTTCGCGTGGCGCGCCCGTACCGAGATCAAGTGGGTCCCCTCCGACGAATGCGCCACCCTCGCCGGTGCGCAGGCCGCCCTCGGTGATGTCGACGGCATCCTCATCCCCGGTGGTTTCGGTATCCGCGGCATCGAGGGCAAGGTCGGGGCGATCGCCTATGCGCGCCGTCGCGGCATCCCGCTGCTAGGGCTGTGCCTGGGACTGCAGTGCATCGTCATCGAGGCGGCCCGCTCGGTCGGTCTCGAGGGGGCGAGTTCGGATGAATTCGATCCCGACACCCCGCATCCGGTGATCTCGACGATGGCCGATCAGCACGAGGTGGTCTCGGGCGAGGCCGATCTCGGCGGCACCATGCGTCTGGGTGCCTACCCGGCGGTGCTGCTGCCGGGGACGCAGGTCGCCGAGGCCTACGGGGCCACCGAGGTGTCCGAACGTCACCGTCACCGCTACGAGGTCAACAACTCCTATCGCGACAAGATCGCCGAATCCGGCCTGGTGTTCTCCGGGACGTCGCCGGACGGGCATCTCGTCGAGTTCGTCGAGTATCCGCGTGAGGTGCACCCGTTCCTGGTGGCCACGCAGGCACATCCCGAACTCAAGAGTCGACCCACCCGCCCGCACCCGCTGTTCCGGTCGTTCATCGATGCGGCCCTGAAATACAAAGCAGCCGAACGGCTTCCGGTGGAGATCGGCGAGTACGAGTCGCCGGCGCACTCCGCTGACGTCGCCTCCGAGGGCGTGGCGGCCGCCACCGGCTCCCATGGAGGCGACAGCGCTTGACCGAGGACAACACCGTCGACGCGGGAACACACCAGTTCACCGTCCGCGACAGCCGCACCGTCTACGACGGCGCGATCCTGACCCTGCGGGTCGACGACGTGGTCATGCCCGGTGGTCGGGTCGCCGAGCGGGAGATCGTCGAACACTACGGTGCGGTGGCCGTCGTCGCCCGGGATGACTCCGGTCGTATCGCGATGGTCCGTCAGTATCGGCACCCGATCGGTCACCGGCTTCTCGAACTGCCCGCGGGTTTGCTCGATCAGGGTGCGCAGGAGTCCCCGCTGGTCGCCGCGCAACGTGAGCTGGCCGAGGAGGCCGACCTGGCCGCCGGCCGCTGGCGAGTGCTGGTCGACCTGGACCTGTCACCGGGTTTCACCGACGAGGCGCTGCGTCTGTACCTCGCGGAGGGACTCACCGTCCTCGAGGCCGCCGACCGCGCCGACGAGGAGGCCGACATGTCGGTGGAGTGGGTGGCCATCGACGACGCCGTCCGCGGTGTGTTCGCGGGGGAGATCGTCAACGCCACGAGTGTGGCGGGCATCCTGGCGGTGGCCGCCGCCGATCGCGAGGACATCGCACTGCGGGACACCGGCGCGCCGTGGCGGGACGAACCGACCGCGCTGCGCAGTCGGCGGAGCCGATAGGAAGCGCATCGAGGGGAGTGGACGAGTGACCGGTGGGGTCGGGATCGACGACACCGTGGCGCGTTACCTCGATCATCTGACCGTCGAACGTGGCGTCGCGGCCAACACCCTGGCGTCCTATGGTCGCGACCTCGGTCGCTACCGCCGCTATCTGAGTGACCGTGGCATCGTCGATCTGGGCGAGGTGCGCGAGCAGGACGTCCAGGAGTTCCTGGTCGCACTGCGGCGCGGTGACGCGCAGGCGCACGATCAGCCGCTGGCGGAAAGCTCGGTGGCGCGAACCCTGGTGGCCACCAGGGGATTTCACAAGTTCGCCGCGGCCGAAGGGCTGGTGGACGAGGACGTCGCCCACGGGGTACGACCACCGAGCCCGGCCCGCCGACTGCCCAAGGCGTTGTCGGTGACCGACGTGGTGGCAATTCTTGACGCCGCGGGTGCCGCCGATCACCCTCGAGCGCTGCGTGATCGCGCATTGCTGGAACTGCTCTACAGTTGCGGCGCCCGCATCTCCGAGGCGACCGCGCTGGACGTCGATGACATCGACACCGACACCCGTGCGGTGCGTCTGAGCGGCAAGGGCGGCAAGGAACGGATGGTGCCGGTCGGCGGTCCGGCGATCGACGCGCTCGATGCCTACCTGGTCCGCGGACGTCCCGCGCTGGTCAGTCGATCCCAGCCCGCGCTGTTCCTCAACGCACGCGGCGGCCGGCTCACCCGGCAGGGCGCGTGGCAGGTTCTTGCGGCCGCCGCCGAGCGCGCCGGGCTCGACACCGCGGTCTCGCCGCACACCCTGCGGCACAGCTTCGCCACCCATCTGCTCGATGGGGGTGCCGACGTCCGGGTGGTGCAGGAACTCCTCGGCCACGCGTCGGTGACCACCACGCAGGTGTACACGCTGGTGACGGTCAACACGATGCGTGAGGTGTACGCCACCGCCCACCCGCGGGCGCGGTGAACCGATGTCCGGTGCGGTGGGCGGACATCGACCCGCCGCTCCACCGGCGATGCTCCGCGAGTTCATTCCGACGACACACTAGGCTTTGGTCAGGTCGCGTGATCCGGCCAGGCAGACGAGAGAAAGGGGCGAGTCAGCGGTGAGCCTCTCCAGCCCCCGGCGATTCCACGCCCACTTCGAGGATCAATACAGTCTCGAGGTACCCACGGGCCCCGGCGCCGAGGAGCCGGAGCACCCCGTGCCCCCACCGGCCTCGGAACAGGAGATCGGACCGACCGGCCGCCCCTACCGTCCGGTGCCCGAGCCGGCCCCCCTCGAGAAGCATGGACCGGCCACCGTCATCGCGGTCTGCAATCAGAAGGGCGGGGTTGGCAAGACCACGTCGACCATCAACCTCGGTGCCGCGCTGGCCGAGTACGGTCGGCGGGTACTTCTCGTCGATCTGGACCCGCAGGGTGCGCTGTCGGCAGGTCTGGGAGTTCCACACCACGAACTCGAGGAGACCGTCTACAACCTGCTGGTTCCCCCGCACGCCCCGACCGACGAGGTGCTGATGCGGACGCGCGTGGACGGACTCGATCTACTGCCGAGCAACATCGACCTGTCGGCCGCGGAGATCCAGCTGGTCACCGAAGTCGGCCGGGAACAGGCACTCGCACGGGCACTACACCCGGTGCTCGACCGCTACGACATCGTCCTGATCGACTGCCAGCCATCGCTGGGTTTGCTCACCGTCAACGCGCTGGCCTGCGCCGACACCGTGCTCATCCCGATGGAATGCGAGTACTTCAGCCTTCGTGGGCTGGCGTTGCTCACCGACACCATCGAGAAGGTGCACGATCGTCTCAATGTGCGCCTCGACGTCGGCGGAATCCTGGTGACCATGTTCGATGCCCGGACGCTGCATTCCCGTGAGGTGATGGCGCGGGTGGTCGAGGTGTTCGGAGAGAAGGTCTACGACACCGTCATCGCGCGGACCGTCCGGTTCCCCGAAACCAGCGTCGCCGGTGAGCCGATCACCTCATGGGCGCCGAAATCCTCTGGTGCGCAAGCTTATCGAGCACTGGCACGAGAGGTCATCGCACGTAACGTCAAGCAGGCATGATCGAGCCGGTCGCGATGGTCGGCGCTGCGGCCGACGGGGGCGCCGATCCCGACGGTGCGGCGCCGGCGGTGGCAGAGGGGGAGGCCGCCGCTCCGGAAACCGGTTTCCGGGTCCGACTGCGCAATTTCGAGGGCCCCTTCGATCTGCTGCTGAATCTGATCAGTCAGCATCGTCTCGACGTCACCGAGGTGGCGTTGCACGAGGTGACCGACGACTTCATCGCCTACACCCGGCAATTGGGTCCCGAACTCGGGCTGGAACAGACCACTGAGTTCCTGGTCGTGGCGGCCACCCTGCTCGATCTCAAGGCCGCCCGCCTGTTGCCGTCCGGCGAGGTCGACGATCCCGAGGATCTCGCGCTGCTCGAGGCCCGCGACCTGCTGTTCGCGCGACTGCTGCAATACCGGGCCTACAAGCAGGTCGCCGCGCTGTTCGGTGAACTCGAGGCCGCCGCCCTGCAGCGGTACCCGCGTGCGGTGTCGTTGGAGGAGCGCTACGCCGACCTGCTGCCCGAGGTGACCCTCGGGGTGGATGCGGCCGGGTTCGCCGAGGTCGCCGCGGCGGCGTTGCGACCGCGTCCGGTACCCACCGTCGGCCTCGACCATCTGCACGACGTCCACTCGGTGTCGGTGCCCGCCCAGGCCACCCGCATGGCCGGATTGCTCGCCGGGGCAGCCGAATCGGGGCTGACGTTTCGGGAGCTGACCGCGGACTGCGGCAGCGGTCTGGAGGTGGTCGGCAGTTTCCTCGCCCTGCTCGAACTGTTCCGGGAACGCGCCATCACCTTCGATCAGCCCGAGGCGCTGGGTGATCTGCGGGTGATCTGGTCGGGTGAACGTGACCTGCACGACCTGAGTTTCGAGAGGGCGGAGGACTACGGATGACCGATGGTGATGTCGCGGGTGAGATCGGGCCGGGAATCGTCGAGCCCGAGGTTTCCGAGCACGAGGTTTCCGAGCCCGGGGCCGTCGAGGCCGGCCAGACCGAACTCGACGTCATCGAGGGTGAGGGCGAGGCCGCCCTTGACGACGACACCCTGCGTGCCGCGCTGGAAGCGTTGCTGCTGGTCATCGACACACCGGTGACCACCGACGAATTGGCCTCGGCGCTCGGCGCCTCATCCGCCCGGGTCCGCGAGCAACTGAACCGGATGTCCGCGGAGTTGACCGAGCGTCGCAGCGGGATCGATCTGCGTTTCGCCGGTGACGGTTGGCGGTTCTACACGCGCACCGATTTTGCCCCCTACGTCGAACGACTCCTGCTCGACGGGGCCCGATCCAAGCTCACGCGTGCGGCGTTGGAGACGCTCGCGGTGATCGCCTATCGGCAGCCCGTGTCGCGGGCCCGGGTCAGCGCCATCCGCGGGGTGAACGTCGACGGTGTGATCCGCACCTTGGTGGCCCGCGGCCTGATCAACGAGGTCGGCACCGATCCGCAGACGACGGCCACCACGTACGGCACCACCGAGTTGTTCCTCGAGCGACTCGGGTTGGCGTCGCTGTCGGAGCTGCCCGATCTGGCGCCGCTGCTGCCCGACGTCGACCTGATCGACGATCTCGACGAGGAACTCAACTCCGACCCCCGATTCGCCAAACTGGCGGGCAAGGCGTCAGACTCAGAGGGGGCCGTCGACGATGCGTCGTCCCCGGACCCCGTCGCAGATTCCCCCGACACTCAGGACTGAGAAATGGCAACCGCTGGCCGAGATGGCACACCGGGACCGCGTAAGCGCACCTCCAAGGGTGCGGCGGCCGGTCGATCCGCATCGTCGAAACGGCGTGGAGGCTCACCGCCGCATGGCGGCGATCAGCCACATACCAAGAAGAAGCATCGCAAGGGTGGGTCGCAGCCCGACGTGAAGGCCGGCCGGATCCGCCTCAACAATGCGCGTCCGGCACGTCATCAAGGGGGCGACTCCGATGAGCACGGCGCGACGTATGTCGCCGACGGCGTGCGGTTGCAGAAGGTCCTCGCGCAGGCCGGGGTGGCGTCGCGTCGCGGTGCCGAGGAGATGATCGCCGCCGGCCGGGTCGAGGTCGACGGGCAGATCGTCACCGAGCAGGGACTGCGCATCGATCCCGACACCGCGGTGATCCGGGTCGACGGCGCGCGTGTCATCATCGACGAGACCCGGCAGTACCTCGCGCTCAACAAGCCCAAGGGCTGGCAGTCCACGATGGCCGACGATCAGGGCCGCCCGTGCATAGGCGACATCGTGGCCGAGCGGGTGATGGCCGGACAGCGGCTCTTCCACGTCGGCCGGCTCGACGCCGACACCGAGGGACTGCTGCTCCTGACCAACGACGGCGAACTCGCCCACCGGCTCATGCACCCGTCCTTCGAGGTACCCAAGACCTATCTCGCCACCGTGCGTGGTGAGGTGCCGCGAAATCTTGCACGGACGCTGCGCGACGGGGTGGAACTCGACGACGGGCCGGTGTCGGTGGACGGGTTCGTGATCCTCGGTGTCCACGAAGGGCAGTCCCAGGTGCGAATCACCTTGCACGAGGGGCGCAATCGCATCGTTCGTCGCATGATGGAGGCCGTCGGATTCCCGGTCCAGGCGCTCGTGCGTACCCACATCGGCAACGTCGCGCTCGGCGAACAGCGACCGGGCAGCCTTCGGGTTCTCGGTCGCGACGAGGTCGGCGCACTCTACAAGGCGGTCGGTCTGTGAGCGGGGGAGTGATCGCGATCGACGGCCCGGCCGGAACCGGAAAGTCGACGGTGTCGAAGTTGTTGGCCGACAAGGTCGGTGGCCATTACCTCGACACCGGGGCGATGTACCGTGCGGCGACGCTTGCGGTGCTGCGGTCGGGAATCGATCCCGCCGACACCGCCGCGGTGCAGGCGCGGGTTGCCGACGCCGAGATCGCCCTGCGTCGTGATGAGGGCGGACGCTCGCGAGTGTTCCTCGACGGCGAGGACGTCAGCGGACCGATCCGCGGCGACGACGTCACCAATGCGGTGTCGGCGGTGTCGGCCATTCCCGCGGTCCGTACGAAACTCGTTGGACTGCAACGACGTCAGGCACAGACCGACCTCGTTGTCGTCGAAGGTCGCGACATCGGGACGGTGGTGTTCCCGGACGCGTTCGTCAAGTTCTTCCTCACCGCCACACCTGAGGCCCGGGCTCAGCGTCGTCATCGGCAGAACCTGTCCGCCGGGCGACCCAGCGACCATGACGAGGTGCTGGCGGCGGTCAACCGCCGCGATCATCTCGACTCCACCCGGGCGGTATCGCCGTTGCGTCCCGCCGACGACGCGATCCTGGTGGACACCAGTGACATGACCCTCGACCAGGTCCTCGACCGACTCGTCGACCTGGTCCGCGCACGAAAGGCGGTGGCGTCGTGAGTGACTCCATGACCCCCGGTGATCCGACCGCGGGTTCCGACATCACCGCGCTTCCCGGTGACGGCATCTGGTCGGACGAAACCGATTGGGATCTCGGTGATCTCGAGGGATTCGATCCGGAAACCGGTGAGGTGGAGCGGGTTCCCGAGGTTGCCATCGTCGGCCGGCCGAATGTGGGCAAGTCCACCCTGGTCAACCGGATCCTGGGGCGTCGCGAGGCCGTCGTCGAGGACATTCCCGGCGTCACCCGCGACCGCGTGTCCTATGGCGCGTCCTGGTCGGGTCGCCGGTTCACCGTCGTCGACACCGGCGGGTGGGAACCCGACGCCAAGGGATTGCAGCAGGCCGTCGCGGCTCAGGCCGAACGTGCCATGGGGACTGCCGATCTCATCGTCGTGGTGGTGGATGCGACGGTCGGTGCGACGTCCACCGACGAGGCCGTCGCCAAGGTGCTGCGTCGCTCCAAGACCCCGGTCATCCTGGTGGCCAACAAGGTCGACAGCGAGCGGCTGGAGGCCGAGACGGCGTCGTTGTGGTCACTCGGACTGGGTGAACCGTTCCCGGTATCGGCGGCGCACGGTCGCGGCGCCGGGGATCTACTCGATGTGATCCTGGCGAAGCTGCCCGAGACCCCGCGGGAGACCGGGCCTTCCTTTGGCGGTCCCCGTCGTGTGGCTCTGGTCGGTAAGCCCAACGTCGGAAAGAGTTCACTGCTCAACAAGCTCGCCGGACAGGATCGGTCGGTCGTCGACAACGTCGCCGGAACCACCGTCGACCCGGTCGATGAACTCATCGAACTCGATGGCCGGACATGGCAATTCGTCGATACCGCAGGTCTGCGCCGTAAGGTGCGCACGGCCAGCGGTCACGAGTACTACGCCTCGTTGCGCACCCGGGCGGCACTCGACGCCGCCGAGGTGGCGATCCTGCTGATCGATGCCTCCGAACCGATCACCGAACAGGACCTGCGCGTGCTGTCGATGGTGATCGACTCGGGCCGGGCACTGGTGATCGCGTTCAACAAGTGGGATCTCGTCGACGAGGACCGTCGATACCAACTCGACAAGGAGATCGACCGCGAACTGGCTCGCGTGCCGTGGGCCCGTCGGGTGAACATCTCGGCGATGACCGGCCGTGCCGTCCAGAAGCTGGTTCCGGCGCTCGAAGGGGCACTGGAGTCGTGGGACAAACGCATCTCCACCGGGCCGCTGAACACGTGGCTCAAGGAGGTCGTCGCGGCCAATCCGCCACCCCTGCGTGGCGGCCGTCAGCCGCGGATCATGTTCGCCACCCAGGCGGCCGTCCGTCCGCCGACGGTGGTCCTGTTCACCACCGGGTTCCTCGAAGCCGGATATCGACGATTCCTGGAGCGGCGACTCCGGGAGCAGTTCAACTTCGACGGATCGCCGGTGCGGATCAACGTCCGTGTGCGCGAGAAGCGGGAGCAGCGGCGCCGACGCTGATCGGCTGTCCCGGGTTGATCCCGTTGTCGGGTGCCGCGAAAGTCGGCGACGGCGGGGTGCGATACTTGTGCCCGTGTTCATCATCTTGGGGATCATCGTGTTCGGAATGGCCATCGGTGGAATTGCTCAGCTGATCGTCGGCGGCAAGAACATGTGGAACATCGACTGGGGTGTCGCACTGGCCACGGGCCTGGTCGGTTCGTTCGTGGGTGGCTTCCTCGGCAGCCTCATCTTCGAGCAGGACTTCGACCTGCATCCCAGCGGCTTCATCGGTTCGCTGATCGGCGCGATCATCGTGACCTTCGCATGGTCGTGGTTCGAGAAGAAGCCGTCGAAGTCGTCCTAAATTCATCTCTGACCAGGCGATTGGCATCGGGACCAGCCGGTCGGCTAATGTCATCTAGGCCTCGTTCGCGGGGCAACGGGCTGTGGCGCAGTTTGGTAGCGCACTTGACTGGGGGTCAAGTGGTCGCAGGTTCAAATCCTGTCAGCCCGACCGTCTGACCAGCACTTATGTGCTGGATCAGGGTCACCGCGCAATAACCGCGCAATAGTCGGATATGACGAACGCCCCGCCGGATGGATGGCGGGGCGTTCTACCGATGAGAACTAGAGCCCGTGGAGGACTCCTCAATCTCACCTCTGATTCTACGCGGTGACCGTGCGACTTACCTGGACCTCGTAGTGGTGGGTTCGGCCGTTGACCTTGTAGGGCATGGCCGCGCCCTCCAGCGTGAACACTTGGGTCCCGATCAGGACCTTGGTCACGCTCTCCACGCGGGCGTCGGTGAGGACGAGGCGATAGACCACCGTCCGGCCCGAGGCGTCACGTGCGTATTGGGTATCGCCGGAGACCGGGATCACCGAGGCCCGGACGGCTACGTCCACCGTGGGGATCGGGTCCCCGTCCTGATTCTTGCCGCCACCGGTGCGCAGCTTCACCGTGTCCCGTAGGAGTAGGCGCGGCATTATGCGGCCCGCCGGCGGTAGCGGTTGAGGACGCCGAGCTCGGCCAGGGTGAACCCGGTGAACGCCTCGGAGAAGTTGACGACGCCGGTGGCGTAGCGCAGACCCTCCGGGTTGGCCAACATGCGGGCGGCGGCCATCTGGACCACCGCGTCCACGCCGGGGCGGTTCTGGCCCGAGGCGAAGCGGTGAGCCCCGCGGCAGTAGGCGTCCACCACGGCCTCGGCCATGGTGATGGCCTGGCCGGCCTGGGCCACGAGCTCGGTATCGGTGGTGAGCTGGCCCAACCATTTGACGAGATCCGTTGGCGTTACTGCCATCTCATCCTCCTAAATGGAAGTGACCGGCCTGGGAAACCGTGACGAAACCCAGGCCGGCCACGATTGTGGGGGCCGATCAGGCGGCGGTCAGAACCGTGACGGCCTCGGGATGGAGCAGACCGAGGTCATAGCGGGTCACCACGCGGATGGCCTGCTCGTCGTAGTCGGCGTACCGCTCCGAGAGGATGGTCACCGACGGCTGGAGGTCTCGGACCACGGCCACGTTGGTCATGTCCACCAACGCCGCCTTACCCTCGGCCAGCTTGTTGGTGACGACCACCGGCACGCCGAACAGGACCTTGCGGCCCTCGGCGGTGAGATCCGGCTGGATCAGGTAACGGCCGTCGGCGTCCTTGATCTTGGACAGCGCGTAGAAGTCGGCGCCCGAGAGGAGCCAGTGGGTCGGGGTGACCTCGTTGGCCGCTGCCAACGCCAGGGCGTCGATCAGGGAGTCGGGCTCGGTGACGTCCAGAACGCCGGTCTCCACGCCGGCCTGGGCGATGAGGCCCCGAACCGTGTTGCTGGCGCCGGTGCCGGCCAGGAGCGCGTCGTCCAGCTTGTTCGCCACGTCGGTGACGAGCCGCTGGCGCAGAACCGCGTCCAGGCCCACGACGGACTGGCGGGCCAGCTCGTTCGAGAACCGGATCAGGGTCTTGATCGACTTGAGCGTGGACGGCATGAGGTTGATCTCATCGAACTGGACGTCGGCCTCGGGGATGAGCTCGGACTCACCGACCCAACCGGGCGCCGAGCCGGCGGCGATACGCGGGATGCGCAGCGGCTCCGAGGAGTCGAAGATCTTCGGGCCAGCGGCCAGGACGACCGAGGCCGCCTCAAGTGGCTGGACGAGGAGGGACGCTACCTGTTCCTTGAGTAGCGCGCCGTTGGTTGCCGTGTTTTCGGCCATGAGTGTCTCCAGAAGTCAAGCGGTGGAATGGGTTCCGCGTCTGGAGCACCTGGCTCACTTGAGCGATAGAGCATGAACGGCACCGGGCCTCATCCCACTATATGAGATGAGGCCCGGTGTCGGCAATGAGGACGGGGACCGTTGGGTGGCTCGGTCTATGCGTTCTGGCGGAGGATTCCGAGGAGGTCCACGCCTCCCGAGGTGCCGTTCTTGGCGCCCTGGGCGGCCCCACCGGGCGCGAACTGGCGCGCCTTGAGGTGAGGTTTGGCCTCCACCAACGCCGCGATGGCGGCCTGGAGTGCCTCGGGGTCCTCCAGGTGCGCGGCGTCGAACTCCAGGTCGGCCGGATCGGCCAGGAGTCCGGTGGCGCGGACGAGCTCGGAGTGGAGCCGCTCCTGGGCCGCGCGGAGCTGAGTCCGATAGCCGGCCGACTCCGAGCGGAGATCCTCCACGTATGCCCGAGGGAACGAGTCCCCCTCGGGCTCGGCCGGCGCGTCGGTGCCGGCGTCGGTCGGCTCCTGGCCCTCGGTGGGTGCCGATGCCGTAGTGGTGTCGGTGGTCTCCTCGGTGCCGGCCGGCACCTCGGTCTGGGCCTCGTCGGTGGCCTCGGTGGTCTTGTCGTCGGTCATGCCGCGTCTCCTGTCACGGTTGTGGTGGGTGCCGGTTTCGGACCGGCGGCCGGGTTCTCGATGCCCAGGCGTTCGCGGGCCTCCTCGGTGGTGAGGATGCCGGCGGCGTGGAGCTTGGTCACCGCGTCGGCCTCCTGGGCGGCCGAGCGGGTAGCGGGGTCGGCCCACCGGACGCGGACGTCGTAGTCGGAGACCTCCCCATCGTTCTCGACGGCCAGGATGAGCCGGCCGACCTGCTCCCAGGCCCTCCCGAACACGGCCTGGCGGGCCTCGGCGCGTGCGGTGAGCGCGGCCTCGGCGGCCCGGATGGCGTCGGCCGATGCCGGCACCGACGTGTTGAGGCCGAGGTAGTGGCCAGGGAGCCCGGAGACCGCGCTGGCTTGCTGGAGCAGGACGTCCACGGCCGTCTGGTATCCGGTGAGGTCCGCGCCGGCCAACTGGCCGAACTTGCCCTCGGGCGCCTCGTTGACCATCATTCGGTCGTTGTCGCCCACCGGATTCACGACGTCCACGACCTCCTCCCCGTCCTCGTCCAGGACCGGGTTACCGTCCTCGTCGCGGCGGACCTCCTCGGCCAGCTCCAGGCCGGTGGCCCACCGACGCGGGCGGGCGCCGAACTCCGAGGCCGTGAGCATGTCGGCGGTGAGCTTGTTGATTCCGTCCACCACGGGGATGAGGTCGGAGAACTCCGAGACGCCGAACGTGTCCAGCGGTCGGTCCGAATTAGTCAGTGGCACAACGGGAACCGCCAGGAGTGGGTTGTCCACGGTCTGCACGACCCTGGCGGCGGTGATCTGGGCGCCGTCCCCGATCAGGTGCTCGATCCGGTCGGGCCGGTAGATGACCCACCGCGTGGCGCCCCCTGTGCCGTCGGGGCGGAGCTCGGTCCAGCGTTTGACCGCTGCCAGGACCTCGTGAGAGCCGGCGTCACGGTAGACCGCGACCTGGGCGCCCGACTCCACCGACGCAACGGCCTTGCCGGCGGCGTTGGCCCAGACGATCACCGAGGACTCACCGGTGGCCAATGCCTCCCGGTGGGCCTGGGGACTGGTCTGGTCCAGGTCCGAGCGAACCCATGCCGCCCAGAGCTCGGTCAGGCGTTGGCCGTCGGCGCCGGCGAACCCGGTCACGCGCAACCGCTCCGCGATGGCCGAGACCGCCAGACGGGGGAGGTTGACCGCGATCCGGTCGAACCGCTGGCCGATGGCCTTACGTGCCTCCGGGGAGAGGTAGGCCAACGGTTGTTGGCCGGAGTAATACTGGCCGAGCCGGTGCAGGGCCGGCGCCCGGACGTTGAGAGCCTGGTCCAGCTCGGCGTTGGTTGGGTCTGTCATGATGCGAAACTCCTTACGCGCCTTCGGTTTTTCTTGGTTGTGTGGTGTGCGGCCCGGTCCAAGGCCACGATGGCGGCCACGGCCGCGTCGATCTTTCGCGGTGAGCCGCGCTTGTCCTTGGCGATGAGGTCGCCTTGGGGCGTGGACTTGGCCACCGCGTTGCCGAGGTGGACCGCCAACTCCTCGGCGCCGTCGTGGGTCAGGCCGCCGGTCGTGACGGCCGCGTAGAACCGGTCCGTGGCCGGCGCCATGCGTTGGGCTAGGGCCGTGTTCCACTGGAGGACCCGACGCTCC
Organism: Gordonia sp. NPDC003950; assembly: GCF_053605205.1. NCBI lineage: Bacteria > Bacillati > Actinomycetota > Actinomycetes > Mycobacteriales > Gordoniaceae > Gordonia > Gordonia sp. NPDC003950. Next base: position 22,532 of record NZ_JBSGIT010000039.1, read on the forward strand.
CCATGCCGTGCCGCCCACGTCTCGATCTCCGAACGCCAACCCCACGGGTCGGCGGCCAGCTCCACGACGTCGTAGCGGTCGAACATCTCCCGGACCTTGGCGTCCACCTCGGAGCGGGGGACCCGCCAGCGTGGATCTCCCGGGTTCTGCCAGATGCCGGCCAGGAATACGTGCGGCCGAGGCCCCAGCGTGGCGCCGACGAGCGCGGTGGAGTCTCCCGAGGCCGACCCGTCGAACGCCAACACGACCCGCTGACGCGGCGCCACGCTGACCTCGGGGGCCGCCAGCTCCTCCCAGGCCCCCCACGGGAGCCACCGATCCACCTGGCCAACCCACTGGCCGAGGCGCAACTGGCGGAACACGGGCTCACGCAACGTCTGGCGGGCCGCCTCCATGCCGTCCTCGGCCAGGAACGGCCGCTCACACGCCAACGCCGGGTTGGCCGTGCGCCACGCCTGGCGGTCGTCGGTCTCGCAACCCTCGGGCGCGGTGAACTCCTTGAGCGCGAACGCAGGGTCATTGCCGGCGCGGCCGTGGGCCACGAGCTTCCACATGATCGAATCGGTAGAGCTGGCCGGCGTAGAGATAGCCAGCGTGAGCGACTCCGGACGCTTACCGGTGACCGACGAGACGGCCTCCCAGACCTCGGCGGTGACCACGTGGAGCTCGTCCACGACCAACAACGACGGGTCATGCCCGTGCAACGCTCCGGGCTCGGCCGGTAGCGGCGTGAGCGTGGCGTCATTCTGGGGGACCTCGATACGGTCCCGGAAGATCTGCGCCCGCTCGGCCAACTCCGGGGTGAGCTCGATCATGCGCTTGGCCATGCGCAAGGTGATGTTGGCCTGGCGTTGGTCCGAGGCCACCACGAGCACCTCGGCCGAGGCCGGCCCGACGAACAGTTCGGCCACCGCCAGCATGGCCGCCAGCGCGGTCTTGCCGTTGGCCCGAGGGATCGACACGAGGCCGGTACGGACCCCAGGCCGGAACACCTCCCGGATGATCTCGCGCTGGAACGTGCGCAGCCTCACCGGCTCAAGGGCGCCAACGCCCTTGGGCACGACGAGGTACTGGCCGATGAACCGCTCCCGACGCCGCGCCGGGTCCTTCGGGTAGCCCTTAAACGTCAACGGATCGGCCGTGATCGTCCCTTTTGGTCCGGCCCTCATGAGATCATCTCCGGATGACCGCACCGACGCCCCAGGAACAACGCGCTCTCTTCAACCGAGCAATCGAGATTCTCCAGGATGAGGCCGACGACTACGACGCCTTTGCCCATAAGGTGGCCGGCCACATGCAGCCCTTGCTTGACAAGGCGAACGCCGGGAAGGCCACTGAGCAGGACGTCGTAAAGCTCACCGGTCTGGCGATGAAGAACTCCACTGAGATCATCGCGGGACTGGTGCTCGTCGTGAACGCGCTCACCGCACTTCGCCAGCACGAGGTCGGTCCGGAGAAGGCCGAGACGCTGGAGCACGTCAAGAATGTGGCCGCGTTCCGTTCTGATTGGAACTAGCAAGGTTCACCTCCTGGAACCATCGTCTCACTATGTGAGATGTGAAACGCAAACTCTGACTCACCTGCGGGTGGCCTGGGCCTCTGACCAGGGGTAACCCCCCTGGGCGCTGAGTCGCCCGTGTGCGGCTTGGCGCGGCCCCGGCGGCTATTGCATGGCCGGCACACGACCTCGACGTCCTGGAGGCGTATGGACAGGCCCCGAGCTCGTCGCGCCCACGCCTCCGGGGAGTGGTCCGCGGTCAGGTCCTCGGCGGTCCCGCAATCAGTGCAGAACCGCTGGAGCCGGCGGGCGCGCTCGGAGAGCCGACGCCATCGCTTGTCGTAGCCGCGTTGTTCACGGGTAGGCCGGCCGGTGGTGCGCTCGTGCTCTGCCTTGCACTCCGGGCACCTCGTACCGTCGGCCGGTTCACCACAACCGAGGCAGACACTAAGAGGCATGACGGCCTCCTCGGGAGAGCTCGGTCTCGGCTCGGTACTCGCGCGCCTGCGCCAGCTCGGATCGGGCCTCGGCCTGGGCCTCACGGCCGGCCAGCCACTCGTCGCAGAGGTTGCGCAACTCCTCGGCCCACTCAGCGATGGCCAGCACCTCACGGGCGGCCGGGTCACTGCTCAGACGCTCGGCCACCTGCTCGGGCGTGCGTATGCCTGGCTTGGGCCTCACCACTCATCAGCTCCTCTCGTGAGATCCAGGCCGAGGGCGTCGTCCAGGCCCCGCCGATCCACGCCGAGGTTGCGCTCGGTCGTGCGCTTGTCGGCCGGGAGCGGGTTCTGTGTACGGTGGCGCGCCTCGCCGTTGATCCGGGCCGACGCCACTACTGACTTGCTCATGGGGGACTCCTCTGTCGTTGGGAGTCCTACCGGCGGGTTGGTTGCGGTGGTCATGGGTCAGATCCCGAGGTCCTTGTCGAGCTCCTCCCGCATGACTTCTCGCGTCTCCCGATGGGTCAGCGGCTCGTCGTCCACGAGGAGCTCGGTTGTGGCGTAGGCGTCCGGATCGGTGATCGCTTGGAGTCGGTCCCCAAGCCACACAATCGGGCGGACCTCCTCGTGATCGCCATAGCTGACCAAAGCCCAACCGGCCACCATGAGCCCTTCTCGGTCGGCGTTGTTGAACGTCCAGGCGTTCGTCCGAGGGTTGCCCTCAAACATCTGGATCTGCTGAATCTTCGGTCGTGTTGCCACGGTTTCCTCCTAGTTGTTGCGGTGGGTTGTTGGTCTGGACGAGTTGGGTAGCCCAGGCCCCGATATGGCAGAAATCCGTCCGGGACGAGCTCTCAAATCAGGTGCTAATGACCTGGGCTTTCTCACCCGTCCCCTCGTCCCGGTACAGAGACCGGGACGAGCGGACGAGTGGAGTGAGAACTCGTCCGGGACGACCTCAGGACGAGTTGGGACGAGGGACGAGTTAGCGGTCATCGGGTGGCCTTGGTGGGCTCCGCGTCAACCACTTGCAACGGCCTGGGACCGTTCGGCCGGCGGTACTCCTTGACGAACCGGAACCGGGCTTTGGTGGCCTCGATGTAGCCCTCGTTCGCCAGGGTCTTGACGTGCTCACGAACGGTCGCGGATCGGCCTCTGACGGACTTCTCGATCTCGTCCATGGAGAACCGGAACGACGCGGGTTCGTGCCGGTCGTCCTCGTCCAGCCATGCGTTGCGTCGGCGGACGATCTCCTCGGAGATCCGCTCCATGAGGTCCTCGTTCCGAGGCGTGCCCTTGGACGTGAGCGGACCGTCCTCGGCCATCTTCTCCGGGAGCTTGAGAGTCACCGAGAGCGAGTCGAACGTGGAATCCACCACGACCTCGGCGGCGACTTGCATGTTGCCGCTGGAGCCCTCAGCGCACCGAGGGCGCACATACCCGGGCCGGTCCTTGCCGATCCGCAGCCGTAGCTTGCCGATGCCGCCCCGCTTGGGATGCTTGACGACCTCCAGCGTGTATGCCGCGCCGGTAATGTCGGCCATCTTGGCCTGGGCGCCGATGGCCCACCGACCTCGGCCGTCGTCGGACTTGGTGACGTGATCGACCATGACCAGCGGGGCGCCGGTTGCCTCGGCCAGCTTGCGCGGGAGTATCCGCGTCCACTTGTTCACCTCGTCGTTGTTCATGCCCGAGAGGTCGAACGTGCCCAGGGAAGCGGTCACGCCGTCGATCACGATGAGGGCGTAGTCGGTGGCCAGGATCTCGGCCCATGCCTCCGTTGAGGCATCCGGCCGACTCTCGGGCCGGCGGTAGTCGAACCGTCCGATGATGGCCTCGGAGGTGGCGCCGAGCTCCCGTAGACGCGACACGACCGAGTGCTGGTCCGACTCGTAATCCAGGAACAGGACCCGTCCGCCGGCGTTGACGGTCTCGGCCGCAAGTGCTTGCAACACAAGGGACTTGCCCGACTCAGACTCGCCGTGAACCGAGTGCGTGTGGCCCGGGTAGAGCATGAACAAGCCGTCGTCTCGGCGCCAGGTCGTCGGCGTGATCGGTGGCTCGTCGCCGTTGACGATCCCCGCGAGGTCGATCCGGCCCCACGAGACGGCGTGCTGACGCTGCTCCTCGCGCGCCTCGTCCATAACCTCGCCTACGCGCCGAGGGCGTAGCCGCTCGTTCTCCTTCTCCGCAAGATCTAGGGCGCTCTGGAGCGTCTCGATCTCGTCGGCAACGTCGTCGTTCTCGATTACGACCGATTGTTCAGTCACCGACAGGGTGACCGTCCTGCTCATCGGGCGCCACCTCGGACGAGGTAGCCGATGCCCAGGCCGGCAACCCAGGAGAGGGAGGCCAGGCCGATGGTGGCCAGGAATGCGAATATCGTTGTCACGGTTTGGAACTCCAGCTCGGAGGGGCGGGGCGCGGTCCTACATGGGTTGGTGAGTGCGTCCCGCGTCACGCGGCGGAGTTGGGGCCGATATTGCGCGCGGCCTGGGAGACGAACCGGTCAACCTCGGCCGTGTCGATCCGGATGCACCGCGCCGAGAGGCGAACGGCAGTCAGGCGTCCCTCGGAGATCCAGCGGCGGACGGTTCGCGCGTCCACGCCGAGGTCCTCGGCAACGCGGGAGGGGGAGACGTAAGTGGGTTTCTTGGTGGTGGCCATGATGGCGTGTGCTCCAGTGGTCGGGGTCGGTGGACCCGCCAGTTAGGGAGCAGCTCCCCGCCGGGAGTGCCGTGCTGAGTATCCCTGGCGGAGCATCTCAGTCACGGTTTTTGTGCGTAGTGAGCAATGTAGGCGATAGGTCCGTTAGCTGTCAACCATGACTAACGTCGAAAACCGTTGCGCCCGTGTTGACTTGGTTTGTCAACACGGGCGCGAACAGGGCCTATTCCGTCCACAAACCCTGAACGAGCCCGCGTGTCCGGGACTCTGTGGAGTGTGTGTAGCGGGCGCTCATCGCGGCCGAGGTGTGGCCCATGAGGACCATATGGTCGGCCAGGGTCGCGCCGGCCTGGGCGAACAGTGTGGCGGCCGAGTGGCGCAACCCGTGGGGCGTCAGCTCGGGCTTGCCGACGGCCTTGGCGGCGCGTTGGAACGAGTAGCGGAACGTGGAGGCGAACATCATCGCCCCGGTGCTCGTCGGGAACAGGAGCCCGTCGCGGCCGGGGAGTGCGTAGGTCTTGAGGTGCTCGGCCAGCGCCGGCCGCAGCCCCTTGGGGAGTGGCACGGTCCGCAGCGCGGCCCGCGACTTGGGGCGGTCCACGACGAACTCCCCGTCTACGCGGGTCACCGCTCGGGCCACCGTGACGGCCAGACCGTCCTTGCTCATGTCGAGATCCGAGCGGCGGAGCGCGGTCAGCTCACCGAACCGGAGCCCAGAGAACCCGGCCAGGAGAACCCACGCCCGATAGCGCGGCGTGATGGCGTCGGCCAAGGCCCGGATCTCAGCGGGGGACAGGGCCACCGGCTCGGACTTGCGGTGCTTCACGGCGCCGCGCTTCACCCGAGCCGGGTTGGCGGCCAGGATCTCGTCGTCCACGGCTTGGTTGAGAATCGTCCGTAACAGGCTGTAGGCGTTGGCATTCCGAGTCGGGTAGTCCTCCAGGCCGGCGAACCACTCCCGGATCTCGGCCACGGTCAGGCCCTTGAGCGAGCGATCACCGAGGCCCGGATAGATCACGTTGTCCAGGTAGCCGCGATTGAGCGCGCGGGTCCTCGGCTTGTGACGGTTGGCGGTCTCGGCGTGCCACTTCTCGGCGTAGGTCCGCAGCGTGAGGCCCTGGACGGCCTTGGCGGCCTCGCGCTCGGTCGGCGTCGTCCACGTCTCCAGGTCGATCTTGCGTTTCTCCAGAGCCAGCCAGCCCTCGGCGTCCTCCTTGGCCGCGTAAGTAGCCGGCGCGATGTAGACGTTGCCGTCGGGTCCGGTGTAGCTGGCCTGCCATCGGCCGCTCCTGAACTGGCGAATACGTCCGAACCCACGCCGCTTGCGTGCCATCTCTGCCTCCTCGTATTGCGCGCAATAAACGCGCAATACGAGGGTACATTCCCGAGTCTCACGTGCGCTTATGTCCGATCGGAGTTTCGACATTCACGCATGTAATGGCGCCTATACCCGCAGGTCAAGGCCGGTTTCTGGGCCGATAAACGCTACAGGTTCAAATCCTGTCAGCCCGACGTTCTGACCAGCACTTATGTGCTGGTTATCGTCGTTTGTGCCCACTACGTGCCCGTTGGTTCAGGCGCAACGCGCCCACGCGGTGAGTCTTTGACCTGGTGTGTCACACGTCGGCCATAAGACTGTCGGGTGTTCTCCCTCCCCGGTGACAATGTGAATTCCCCACGACGCCCCGACGGGACGTGAGGTCCTCGCCAGGATGGGTCTGAATCGCCCCGGGTTTGTCGGAGGCTCTCGAATCTGTGAAGGATGGAGAGTATGGCAGCACCACGGAAGTACAGCGTTGAGCTGAAGGAGCGGG
>NZ_JBSGIT010000040.1:0-25794 GCF_053605205.1 Gordonia sp. NPDC003950
AAGTTGTTTTTTTCCTAGCGGAGCGCTAATTTCAGTTGGGTTCACTGGAGTTCTTGTTTTGGTGCTTCCGAGCGGCCCCCGCGCGCCCCCCCCCGCCGACCTCAGAGCTGCACCTGAGCCAGGATCGGTGGGCTCGGCGCCGCGGACCCGCCGCGGGGTTCGATCGTCACCGCCACCACGTCGGCGGTGTCGATCCGGTCGATGAGCGCGGGAGCCGCCGAACCCGTACCCGGCACCAGCCCGGCCGACACCGGCGCCGCGTTCTGCCCGCCGACCAGCCACAGCTGATAGGTCCGGTCGTCGGGCAGCGGCGTGCTCCGGTCCCGCAGGACGGCCACCGCCTGGTTACGGCTACGCGAGGCCACCACCGACATCGATCCGTTGTCACCGGAGAGCCGGGTGACGGTCAGCGTCGCGTCGGGTGCCTGCAGCACGTCGAGGACATCCTGATCGGCGCTCACCTCGGGAGCCGGCGTCGGCGCGAGTTGCCGCCCGATCAGCACCCCGGCGCCCAGGGCGACGACGACGGCGACGGCCGCGGCGGACAGACCCACGGCGATCCGGCGCCGCCGGGCCCGACGCGCGTCGAGGTCGCTCACCACGGTCGGCTCCCTCATCCCGGTCGTCTCGGCCGTATCCGGGCGTTGGGGTGCGGACGCGGAGCCGGCATCGGCATCGGATTCGGTATCTGCGTCGGTAGCGGAGCCGCTATCGTCGTCGAAGACGTGGGCCAGCACCGCCGCACGCAGCTCCGGTGGTGCGGCCAGGGCGTAGCTGCCCGCGAAATCGGCCATGGTGGTGTGGATTTCGGTGATCCGGCCGTCGTAGATGGTGCGCTCGAGCGGTGTCAGGCCGGCGTACTCGGTGTCGAACCGCGCGTTCTCGTCGGGACGCAACGCCGAGATGGCGAAGAGTTCGACGTGGTCGTCGAGCCAGTCGGTGTCAGCCATGGCCATGTCCTCGTACGCAATCGCGCAGTCGTCGCAGTCCGTCACGGATCCGCGATTTGATGGTGGGCAACGGGGTGTCGGTCTCTCTCGCCACCTCGGGATAGGTCATCCCGTTGAAATACGACATCTCGATGCTGGAGCGCTGCAGGGCGGTGAGGTCGTCGAGGCAGGTGCGCAGCGTGCGGGTTTCCTCGCGGTCGACGACGACCTCGAGTGGCAGTGGGGCGGACACCGTCGCCTGCGCGACCCCGGCCTCGGTGCTGCGCCGGCGTTGCAGTTCCTCGGAGCGGACCCGGTCGATGGCCCGGCGGTGCGCGATCGTCATCATCCAGGTGATCACCGAGCCGCGGTCGGGCCGGTAGGTGGGGGCCTGCTGCCAGTACTGCAGATACGCCTCCTGCACCACCTCCTCGGCGTAGTTGGCGTCGCGGATGACCCGTAACACCAGCCCGTAGATCCGCGGATTGGTGAGGTCGTAGAGGCGGGTGAAGGCATCCCGATCACCGGAGGCCGTCGCGGCGAGCAGATCTCGCATCGACAATTCGGCGTCCTCGGCATTCGGGGTCACCGCACCACCGTAACCACGTCGAGGCGGAGGCGCTCCCGAAACCGTTCGGGCGGGCGTCATCGACTCGTCGACCGTCGATACAGCAGCAGCGACACCGGCACGCAGATAGCGAGGATCACCGCGCTCGCACCGATCGAATACGCCATCGCGTGATCGGCGACCCAGCCGGTGGGCGGCGGGAAGTCCGGCGGTGCGGTGTTGCCGAACTTGTCGCGGGCCATGGTGGCCACCGCGGTCACCGGATTCCACTCGGCTATCGTCCGCAGTGGGCCCGGCAGGCTCTGCGCGGAGATGAAGGCGCTGGAGAGGAAGGTCACCGGGAACATCCACAGGAATCCGATGCTCTGTGCCACTTCCACATTGGGGGCAGCCAGGCCGCTGACCGCGCCCACCCAGGCCATCGCCAAGGCAAACAGTGCGATCACCGCGAACGCGATCACCGCGTCGCCGACGCTGCCGCGGATCCGCCAGCCGATGGCCAGCCCACTCGCGACCATCACGGCGACACCGAGCGTTCCCAACAGCATGTCCGAGCCCACCCGCGCGGCGATCACACCGATCCGCGACATCGGCAGCGAGCGCAGCCGGTCGACGATGCCGCCGGACATGTCACCGGCGAGGCCGACGGTGGTGAACGCGGCGTTGAACACCACGGTCTGGGCGAAGATACCGGCCATCAGGAACTCGCGGTAGGGCGCACCGCCGAGGGTGGCGCCGAAGACGTAGGCGAACAGCACCACGAACATCAGCGGCTGCACGGTGGCACTGAGCAGCAGAGTGGGGATTCGCTTGACGGTGAGCAGGTTTCGCTCGACCAGGACAGCGGTGTCAGCGAACATTGCTGAGCTCCTTTCGATCGGCGGTGAGGCGGAGGAACACGTCGTCGAGGGTGGGGGTGGCCACGACGGCGTCGACGATCTCGACTCCGACCTCGTTGCACACCTGGACCGCGGACACGGCGCTGCGCGTACCGTCGGCCACCGGAACCGACCAGTGTGTCTCGTCGACGCGTTCGGGCATACCCAAACCGATCTCGGCCAGGGTGGTCGCGATGACCTCGGTGGTGCCGTCGATCTCGGTGGCGCCGGCCGCGCCGCGCACGTGTCGCGGCGCCACCTCGACGGTGAGGATCGCACTCGCCGCGGTCTCCTTGAGTTCGGACGCCGAACCCTGCGCGCAGATCCGGCCGTGGTCGATCACGGTGATCTCGTCGGCGAGTTCGTCGGCCTCCTCGAGGTACTGCGTGGTCAGCAGCACCGTGGTGCCGGTGGCCACCTGCTCGGCGATCACCTCCCAGATCTGGCGCCGGCCACGAGGATCGAGGCCGGTGGTCGGTTCGTCGAGGATGATCAGTTGCGGGTCGTTGATCAGTGCGCCGGCCAGATCGAGGCGCCGGCGCATGCCGCCGGAGTAGGTGCGCATCGGGCGGTCGGCGGCGGCCGACAGGTCCAGTTGCTCGATCATGGCCCGGGCGCGGTCACGCGCCTCCCGGCGCGGATGACCATAGAGTTGCGCCACGAGCCGGAGATTCTCGAAGCCGGTCAGGGTGGGATCGACGGCGGCGTACTGGCCGGACACCCCGATCACGGCACGCACGGCGTCGGGGTCGGCGAGCGCGTCGATCCCGCACACCGTGACGCTGCCCTCGTCGGGACGCATCAACGTCGCCACGGCGCGCACCGTCGTGGTCTTGCCCGCCCCGTTGGGTCCGAGCAGGGCGTGCACGGTCCCGGACCCGACCTGCAGGTCGAGACCGTCCAGTGCGCGCACCGACTGCCGGGAACCGAACGATCCGGAGCCGAATGTCTTTGTCACGCACCGCAGTTCGAGGGCATTGGTAGTCGAATCGGCGGCCGCAGCTGCGGCGGTGGCCGCGATCTCGGATGCGGTCATTCGGTGGCGTCCCACGTGGGGTCCTTTCGCTGGGTCTCGGCCGCCTCCATGGCGGCGATCAGGCTTGCCGGGCGCATGTCGCGCCAGTTGTGTTCGACATAGTCCAGGCATTCGTCGTGGCCTGCGGGCCCGAACACCTGCCGCCAGCCGCGGGGTACGGGCGCGAAGTCGGGCCAGAGCGAATGCTGGTTCTCGTCATTGACCAGCACCGCGAAGGTGCCGGTGGTGTCATCGAAGGGATTGGTCATGGTCGTCCTTTCTCGCGGATCGCGGGGGTGAACCCGGTGACGTTCTCGCCGAGCAACATTCGTGCGTGGGTGCAGTCCAGAGAAATCTCGGTGACCGGCCCCCGCAGGGTCTCGCGCCAGCCGTGCAGCGCCGACGGTCCGGGTGGTGCGTCGCGTGTCGCGGTCACGAACACCGCGTCGCCGTCATACGGACGGGGATGCCAGTCCTCGGCGAGCCGGGAAGCCGACACGAATGTCTCGTGCACCCGGCTGAACTCGTCGAAGTCCAGCGAGGCCAACGGGCCGCCCGTTGCCCTCAGGGTTTCCCACGCCTGCCGCGGCGTCGGGTCGGTGTGGTCGCCGGGAACGGTGATCCCGAACTCGGCCATCAGCGCACCGATGTCGGGGGTGGTGTCCAGGTCGGGGCGCTCGGCGACGACGAACGAGTCGAGGATCATCAACTGGCCCACCGATTCTCCGGCGTCGGTCAGTGCCACCGCCATCTCCTGCGCGATCAGGCCGCCGAGCGACCAGCCGAGCAGGTGATAGGGGCCGTGGGGCTGGATGCGTCGGATCTGCTCGACGTAGTGGGCAGCGAGATCGACAAGTCCCTCCGGTGCCGGCCCACCCGACAGTCCGGGATGCTGCAGGCCGATGACCTCGCGATCGGCGGGCACATGCGGTAGTAGCGAACCGAAACTCCAGGACAGCCCGATCGCCGGGTGCACGACGAACAGCGGGGCCCCACCGGTGGGGTGCGGCGTGCGCCGCAGGGGCAGCACCGTGTCCAGCGCTCCGGCCGGTGACGCCGTCGGATCGGTGTCATCGGTCGCCCCGTCGATCAGGGCGGCCAGTCCGGCCGGGGTCGGATTGGCGAACAGGTCGTTGACGCGTAGGTCCGAGCCGGTCCGGGTGGACAGTGTCGCGGCGACCTCGGTGGCCGACAACGAGTTTCCGCCGAGATCGAAGAAGCCGTCGTCGGCGTGCACCTCCTCGGAGCTCATGCCCAGGACACCGGCGAAGACCGCGGCGATCACGGCCTCGGTGCCCGCCCGCGGGGCGCGGCCGGAGCGCGCGCCCCGACTCGGGTCGGGCAGCGCGGACCGATCGAGTTTGCCCACCGGGGTCAGCGGGATCTCGTCGAGGACGGTGATGCCGGCCGGGATCATGTGCCGGGGCAGGCGCCGGGCGACGTGCCCGATGAGGCGGTCGGTGTCGATCACCGCGTTCGGCGCCGGCTTCACATACGCCGCGAGGGTGGCGCCATGGCCGTCGTCGCGCACCGTCGTCACCGCGAAATCGACTGCGGCGCACTCGCTGAGGGCGTCGTCGATCTCGCCGAGCTCGATGCGGAACCCACGCACCTGTACCTGGTTGTCGGCACGTGCGACGTACCGGAGGCGTCCGGTGTCGTCCCGTCGCACCAGATCGCCGGTGCGATACATCCGGGCACCCGCGCTCTGCGGCCCGGTGACCATCGGTGCGGCGACGAATCGGCCGGACGTCAGGCCCGGCCGGCGGTGATACCCGCGCGTCACCTGATCGCCGAGGAGATAGAGCTCCCCGGTGACGCCCGCCGGGACCGGATGCAACCGCGCGTCGAGAACCAACGCACCCACGCCATTGTTGGGTGTGCCGATGGTCAGATCGGTTGCCGCGTCCAGGGGTTGGCTGCCGGTGGTGATGATCGTGGTCTCGGTGGGGCCGTAGACGTTACGCAGTGTGCGTCCCGGCGCCCACTGCCGGACCAGTTCCGTTCCGTAGGCCTCGCCGCCGATCGCCAACTGCGTCAGCCTCGGAACCGCGGCGGGATCCATACTCGCGACCGCCGCGGGGGTGATGAACGCGTGGGTGACCCGATGGCGGGAGATGAAGTTGGACAGCGCGGTCCCACCGAAGACATCGGGCGGCACGATCGCCAGCGCCGACGCCCCGGCGGCGGCCAGCAGGAACTCCAGCACCGACGCATCGAAGCTCGGCGACGCGAAATGCAGGACGCGAGAGCTGATGTCGGGACTCATCTGTGTGCGCAGCTCGTCGTGCACGGCACGCAGGCCCGAGTGCGGTACCAGAACTCCCTTGGGGAGTCCGGTGGAGCCGGAGGTGTAGATGACGTAGGCGAGGGCGTCGTTGCGGCGCACCGGGATACGTTCGGTGTCGCTGATCGCACGCGGTGAGGAGTGGCCGAGCCGCGACCGTGTCGAGGGAGCGTCGAGGATCACCGTGGGCACCGCGGTGTCGAGTCGATCGGCGACCGCGGTGGTCGTCACGACCAGTTGCGCTCCGGAATCGGCGAGCATGTGCGCGATCCGGTCGGCCGGATAGGTGGGATCGATCGGCACATAGGCCGCCCCGGACCGCACGATCGCCCAGATGGCCACCAGCGCATCGATGGAGCGGGGGATCGCCATCGCGACCACCGGTTCGGCATCCTGATGACCGCTGTCGTCGTGACCGGTGTCCCGATCCCCGATGCCCCTGCCGAGGAGCACCCGCGCGAGCCGGTTGGCCCGGGCGTCGAGGGTGGCGTAGGTGACGAAATCGGTCTCTCCGTCCGGGGTTTCGGCGAGGGCGGCGAGGCCTTCGGGGTTGCGGCGCACGGCGTCGTCGAACAACTCCCCGAGGGTCATCGGGGACTGGGCGTCCGGCCCGCGCTGCGGGCTGACCTCGGCGACCTCGAGCGGATCGGTGATCCGGATGTCGCCGACCGGGCGATCCGGGTCGGTGATCATCGCCCGGACGACCCGCAGCAGGCGGATCGCGAGGGTCTCGGCGTCGGCGGCCCGGTACCGGGACGGGTCGAAGGTGACCTCCAGTGACGCCGGCGCGTGTGCGGGGTCCTCGGTGCGGGCCCGACGCAGTCCGGTCGCGGTGAACTGCAGGTCGAATTTCGCCGCCGCCACACCGATATCCATCACCGACGCGGTCAGGCTCTCCGACAACGGAATCCGCGCCCCGGCGAGTCCCTCGCCGAAGTCGTGGACCGACAATGCCACCTGGAACAGGGGATGACGGCCGGTGGTGCGCTGCGGGTTGAGGGCATCGACGACATCACCGAAGGGTCCGCCGCTGTGATCGAGCGCATCGAGGTCGTCGTTGCGGGTCCGCGCGAGGACATCGGTGACGGTCTCGGCCGCGCCGAATTCGGTGCGCAGCGCGAGGGTGTTGACGAACATGCCGACCATCGGCTCGCAGTCCAGCGATGGTCCGCCGTCGGCCGGTCCGGCGCGGTTGGCGACCGGCGTGCCGATCACGAGGTCGTCACCGGCGCCGAGTCGATGCAACAGGATCGCCAGTGCCGTGTGCAGCACGGTGAACGGTGTCGTGTCGTGGTGCCGTGCCCAGTCGACGATGTTGCCGCGCAGCACGTCGTCGATCGCGATGCGGACGTCACCGGAATCGCCGGTCCCAACTCCGGTGGTGTCGTCGGAGCCCGGCGTGACCGTCGGGGTCACGGTGGTCTCCGGTGGCGAATCCGCCAGTCGCGCGGTCCAATACGACACTTCGGTGTCGGCGACGGTGGCGGCGCGCAGCGCGTAGTCGCGGTAGTCCGACGCGGCCTGCGGCCACGACTCGGTGCGTCCGGACAGGCGTTCGGTGTAGGCCCGTGCCAGGTCGGCGGCGATAATCGGCAGTGACGCACCGTCGACGGCGATGTGATGCATCACCAACAGCAGCACCTGTTCGGCGGGGTCGTCGGCGTCGGTGTCGGTGCCGGCGGTGGTGAGCAGGTGTGCCCGGATCGGCGCGGTCGCGGTGGGATCCAGTGGCGTGGTCGCCCGTTCGAGCGTTGCGGCCGCCAGGTCGTCGACGTACTCGGGTCGCAGATCGCCGATCACCTGCGCGGCGTCGTCGAGGACCACACCGATCGGCCGTCCGGCCACCGCGGGAAACACGGTCCGCAGGGTGACATGCCGGGTGAGGAGGTCGATGAGGCAACCGCGCAGGATCGCCACATCGAGATCGCCGTCGAGGCGGATGGCCAGGGGGATCAGATACTCCGCCGACTCGGGCTGGGAGCGGGCCAGCGTCCACAGCCCACGCTGTACCGGTGCCGCCGGAACCTGTTGCGGCCGTACTACGGTGGTCACCTGCCGATCCTCGGACCCGGGGACCACGGTGCCGTCGATGACCTCGGAGGCACCCGCCACCGGGCCGACGAGGGCGGCCAGGTCGGCCACCGTCGGATGGTCGAAGAGGTCACGCACGCGCAGCGGGGTTCCGCTGTGCGCCCGGTTGAGGCGGCTGATCACGGTGGTCGCCTGCAGCGATGTGCCACCGAGGTCGAAGAAGTCGGCGTCGTCGGTGACGCTCGACGCTGCGATGTCGAGAACCCCGGCCAGGGTGGTGGCCACCAGTTCGGTGGCCGTGCGGGCCTGCGGCGGTTGCGCAGTTGTCTCCGCGGTGCCGTCCTCTTCGATCACGGCCTGCGCCGCGGTGGGAAGCGCGGTGCGGTCGAGTTTCCCGTTCGGTGTCAGCGGGACGTCGTCGAGCATGACGACCGCCGACGGCACCATCGGCGTGGGCAGCCGACGACTCACGAATCCGCGGAGTTGTTCGGCGGTGGGCGCATTCTCGCCGCGTAGCCGGACGTAGCCGACGACGGTGGCCTGCGCTCCGGTGCCGGAGACGGCGGCGGCGGCGAAGTCGACCTCCGGGTGGGCGCCGAGCGCGGCGGACACCTCGTCGAGTTCGATGCGGAAACCCCGCACCTTGACCTGATTGTCGCCGCGCCCGTGGAAGATCAGCGCGCCGTCCGCTCGGCGGTGTACCACGTCACCGGTCCGGTACATGACGCCACCGACCGCACCGGGGGCCGCGACGAAACGAGAAGCGGTCAGAGCGGGCCGAGACAGATAGCCGCGGGCGACGCCGGGCGAGGCGAGATACAACTCGCCGGGCACGTGATCGGGTACCGGGCGCAGACGGTGGTCGAGCACGAGCGCACGACATCCGGGAATCGGTGCGCCGATGGTGATCTCGTCGTCGACCAACAGCGGCTGCGACATGGTGGCGACGATGGTGGTCTCCGTCGGGCCGTAGCAGTTGAGCAACCGGAGATCGGCCGACCACCGCGACACCAGTTCGGCCGGAACGGTTTCGCCGCCGACCGCGAGCGTGTCCAGCGCCGGCAACTCCCGGTACTCGGCGGTGGCCAGGGCGGCGGGCGTGACGAAGGCGTGGGTGACCTCGGTGGCCGCGATGAACTCGACGAGTTCGTCCCCACCCACGATGTCGGTGGGGGTGATCACCATCGTCGCGCCGGTGGTGAATGCGAGCAGGAACTCCAGCATCGAGGCGTCGAAGGCCGGGGAGGCGAAGTGCAGGGTGCGATGCCCCGGGCGCACGCCGTGACGCCGGCGCTGCGCATCGGCAAAGGCGGCGATACCGGCGTGGGACACACTGACGCCCTTGGGTTCTCCGGTGGACCCGGAGGTGTAGATGACATACGCCAGCGAGTCCGGGTGGCGTCGGTCGCGAGGTGGCACGGTGATGGAGTCGACCGGCCACGAGTTCAGTGCGTCGGTGTCGACCCACCACACGAGGTGCGGGAGGGCCGGGATGCGATCACCGGCGGTGATGCCGGCCAGCGCGCCGGAGTCGGCGAGCATGTGCGCGATCCGGTCCGCCGGATGGCGGACGTCGATGGGCAGGACGACGGCACCGGCGAGGGTGATGGCCCAGGTGGCCAGTACCGATTCGAGGGAACGCGGCAGGGCCACCGCGACCACATCCTCCTCGCCGATACCGAGGTCGGCCAGGTGACCCGCCCAGATCTGGGCGCGAGATGCCAACTCGCGGTAGGTGAGTGCGCGTTCCCCGTCGATCACCGCGACCTGATCGGGGTGGGCGGCAGCGGACTCGTCGAGCAGGTCGGCGAGATGACGGGGGGTGGGTGCGACGGTGATCGCATCGTCGCGGGTGGTGTCGTCACGGCCGCTGACGAGGTCGATGTCGTCGATGGCCCGATCGGCATCGTCGAGGCTCGCCCGTGCCATCGTCACCAGGTTCTCGGCGAACGCCCGAACCCGGTCGGCGCCGAACACGGCCGTCGCATAGGTGATCTCGAGTTCGTCGCCGCGCGCCCGGATCTCCAGATCGAAACGCGCCGAGGAGGTGTCGAGGGCCTGTGGGGTAACCGTGATCCCGTCGAGGGTGGGCGCCGGCAGTGCGGCGACGCCGTCGGATGCGGTGGCATCGGCGGCCAACGCGATGGAGAACAGCGGATGACGGGCGCTGCGGGGCGGATTGAGCAACCCCACCAGATGTTCGAAGGGCATGTCGGAGTGGGCGAGTGCCGCGAGGTCGCGGGTGCGGACGTCGTTGAGCAGTTCGCGGAATCCGGACCGGCCGTCGACCGGGGTGCGCAGCACCACGGAGTTGACGAACATGCCGACCGTCGCGGCCAGCCGCGGATCATTGCGTCCGGAGACCGGGGTGCCGATGACGATGTCGGAGACCGCGCCGTCGAGGTGGACCTCGGTCCGGGCGTCATGCCGGTGCAGGGTGGCGGCCAGAAGCGCGTGCAGCACCGTGAATTCGGTGATGTGACCGTCGCCCAGTCGCTGCAGGCGGCTCCGCAGGGTGCGGTCGAACGGCACCCGGAGGACGGCGCCGGTGGAGTCGCCGGCGTTCGCCTCGGCGGCATCGGACCGGATGACATCGGGACGGAGGGTCGGCGTGTGGTCGAGGTCGGCGAGGGTGTCGCGCCACCAGTCCGACAGTTGCGCCAGTCGGCTGTCCCGGTCGTCGATGCGGTGCGCGGAGAGTGCCACGCCCGCATCGACGCCGAGACGCTCGGCCTGCCACCGCAGATGGTCGCGGTAGCTGACCGGCAGGGGCGCCGGCGACGGTGATCGACCGTCGCGCAGACGCCCGTAGGCGCTCGCGATGTCCTTCGCGAGAGGCGCCATGGACCAACCGTCGGCGGCGATGTGATGCACCACGACGGTGAGTTTGTGATGGTCGGGATCTCCTGAGATCCGGTGCAGTGCAGTGCGGAACGGGCTCTGGCGGGTCAGATCGAACGGCCGGCGCGCCAGTTCGGTGGCCTCGTGGTGCCAGCGGGGCGCCTCCACGGGTTCCGGCGTCAGCGCAGGTGCCGCCTCGTCCACCGACACCACGACCATCTCGGGTCGTCCGTCGTTCTCGGGGTAGATGGTGCGCAGCGGTTCGTGCCGATCCACCGCCCAGCGCACCGCACCCTCTAGCGAGGCCACATCCAGCGGGCCGACGAGATCGAGTGCGAATGCGATCGAGTACGACGCCGGGTTGTCCGAGGCGTCGGCGGCGTCGGCGGCCAGCCGGTTGAGGAACCACAGTTGCTGCTGTGCGGGACCCGGGACCACCGGGGTGTCGAGTCCGACCGGAATGGTCAGCGGAACGTCGTCGGTGTCGATGGCCGCGTCGGTGGTGCTGCTGTCGATGGTGCTGCCATCGTCACCGGCCAGGCGGGCGAGCCCGGTGACGGTGGGATGGTCGAAGACGTCGCGGACGTCGATGCGCCGTCTCCCGAGGTGTTCAAGCGTGCCCACGATCTGGGTGGCGAGCAACGAGTTGCCGCCGAGGTCGAAGAAGTCGGAGTCCCGTCCGACGGTGGCCGGGTCGAGACCCAGTCGATCGGCGATCAGGTCGGCGACGGCACGTTCGGTGTCGGTGGTCGGCGGTTGGCCGGTGGCGTCGGCGCCGGCGGTACCCAGCGTGAGGTGCTCGATCGCCGCCGGATCGGTGAGTGCGCGGCGATCGATCTTGCCCATCGGTGTCATCGGGATCCGGCTCACCGCAACGATGTTGGCGGGAACCATATGCGACGGCAGCTGGTCGGACAGTTGTGTGCGCAGCGTCCGCAGGGTTGCCGAGGTGTCGGTGACGTCGTCGGCGAGGGTCACGTGGGAGGTGAGACGGGCGTGTTCGTTCTCCCCGTCGACCACGGTCACCGCGGCGGTGACCGCGGGGTCGGCGCTCAGCGCGGCGTCGATCTCGCCGAGTTCGATGCGATGTCCGCGGACCTTGGCCTGCGAGTCGGCGCGCCCCCGGAATTCGAGTTCGTGATCGCCGGTCCAGCGCACGAGGTCTCCGGTGCGATACATCCGGTCGCCGGGCGATCCGTACGGGTTGGCGATGAACCGCTTCGAGGTGAGGGGCCGGATGCCGTGATAGCCGCGGGCGAGGTGATCGCCGGCGATGTAGAGCTCACCGACGGTTCCCGGCGCGACCGGGCACAGCCGCTCGTCGAGCACCATGGCCTCGATGCCGCGGATCGGCCGTCCGATGGTCAGCGGCGTGTTCGGCATGATCTCCGCCGAGACGGTGGCGACCACCGTGGTCTCGGTGGGACCGTAGGCGTTGAACAGCGCCGGTCCGCGCGACCAGTCCTGTACCGCTTCAGGGTTGGGATGTTCGCCGCCGATCACCAGGGCGCGCAGGCCGGGGACGTCGTCGGGTGACATCGTGGTGAGCAGCGACGGCGTGAGGAAGGCGTGGGTGATACCGCGCTCGTTCATCAGCTCGGCCAGCTCACGTCCACCGACGGTGCCGGGAGGTGCGATGTGCATGGTGGCGGCCGCCGAGATGGCCATCACCATCTCGAGCACCGACGCGTCGAAGCTCGGGGAGGCCAGGTGCAGGGTCCGCGCCTGCGGACTGAGCCCGAAGTGTGAGACCTGGTGTGCGGCAAAGTCGGCGAGCCCACGGTGGTTGACCACGACGCCCTTGGGCGTGCCGGTGGTTCCGGAGGTGTAGATCAGGTAGGCGGGCTGATCCACCGACAGGGGTGCAGTGAGTTCGTGATCGCCCACCGGACCGGTCGCGGATGCCGCGGTCTCGCGCGTGTCGTCGACGGTGAGGATCGGCCGGGTCCCGGCCGGCTCGGCGACGGCGGGCCGTGCGGCCGCATCGGTGACCAGCAGGATCGCATCAGAGTCGGTGAGCATGAAGGAGATCCGCGCCGCGGGATACGAGGGATCGACGGGCACCCACGCAGCACCGGTGCGGGCGACCGCCCACACCGCGGTGATCCAGTTGACGCCGCGCGACAGTGCTACTGCGACAAAGCGTTCCGGTCCGGCGCCGCGCTGCAGCAGTTCCCGGGCCAGCGCATTGGCGCGCTGATCGAGCTCGCGGTAGGTCAGCGCGGTGTCGGCGTCGCTGACCGCGATCCGATCCGGTTCGGCGCGCACCGCGTCGGCCAGCAGGGTGGTGAGGTGTTCGACCGGGCGGGCGGCGTCGCCGACCGCCGGGACCAGTCCCAGGCGTTCGGTGGGATCGAGCACCATGATGTCGCCGATCGGGGTGGCCGGTGCGTCGATCACGGCATCGGTGATGCGACGCAACCGCGAGAGCAGCAACTGTGCCGTCGAATCGTCGAAAAGGTCGGTGGCATAACCGAGTTCGGCAGAGATGCCGGCCGGTGCGCCGGCGGCGTCCCGATGTTCGGTGAAGGTGAACGCGAGGTCGAACTTGGCCAGTCCGGTGTCGACGCGCGATGCGGTCGCCGACAGGCCGGCGAAGTCCAGATCGACCGCTCCACCGGTGTCGCGGGCGCCGACCATCGGATCCTCGAGTGCGATCGACACCGCGAAGAACGGATGGACGCCGGTCGTGCGGGCCGGGTTGCACTCCGACACCATCCGGTCGAACGGCAGGGCGGCGTGGTCGAAGGCGTCGAGGTCGACCTCGCGGACGGCGGTGAGCAGCGAGTCGAAGGTCATGTGCTTGTCGACGGTGGTGCGCAACGGGAGGGTGTTGACGAACATGCCGATCAGACCGTCCACGTCGGCGTCGCCACGACCCGACACGGGAGTGCCGACGATCAGGTCGGATTGGGTGGACACGGTGCGCAGCAGGGTCGCGACGATCGCGTGCAGCGTCATGAACACGCTCGCGCCACCGTCGTCGGCGACACGGCACAGAGCCGCATGGGTGGCCGCCGGAAGGGTGGCGGTCGTCGTCGTGCCACGCAGGGTGGCCGACCGGGGGCGGGGTCGATCGACGGGGAGTTCGGTCTCGGCCGGCGCGCCGTCGAGGGCGTCGGTCCAGAAGCGCAGATCGGCGGCACCGTCCGCGGAGTCCAGGGCGGCGTGGCGGGCGGCGCTGATCTGGGAGTAGGTCACCGGCAGGGGTGTCCAGTGTGGCGCGTTCCCGGCGCAGCGGCTGCGGTAGGCGGTGGCCAGGTCGTCGGCCAGCGGGCCCAGTGACCATCCGTCGGCGGCGATGTGGTGGACCACCACGGTGAGCCGGTGATCACCGTCGGCGATCCGCAGCAGGCGGGCCCGGATCGGGATCTCGTTCTCCAGATCGAAAGGCAGCCCGGCGAACTCGACGTCGGAGCTCTCCTCGGCGACGTCGGCGACCGACAGGGGTGTGGCGACCTCGGCCGGATCACGCACCTCGATGTAGGCCGTACCGGCCTCCTCGCGGACGGTGCTGTGCAACGGTTCGTGCCGGGCGATCACGTCGCCCAGCGCGGCGTGCAGGGCGGGCACGTCGAGATCGCCGACGAGGCGGACGGTGAACGGGATGTGGTAGCTCGCGGTGGCACCGGAGGCCAGCTTGCTGGCCAACCACAGGCGATGCTGGGCGGGGGACAGCGGCACCGGGCCCTGGTTCTGCGTTTCCGCGTCCTGCGTGTCCTCGTCGCGGCGAGCGCCTCCGGCCTCGGCGACGTGGGCGGCGATCGCGGCGAGGTCGCCGGCGTCGAAGATGTCACGAATGCCGATGCGATGACCGGTGGTACGGGACAGCCGTGCCGATACGCGGGTGGCCGACAGCGAGTTACCGCCCAGGTCGAAGAAGTTGTGCGACATGGACACCGAGTCGCGGCCGAGTACGGCGGCGACGGTGTCGGCGACCAGCTGCTCGGCCGGCCCGGTGGGGGCGACGAACCGTGCGGTGAGTGCGTCGGTGGTGATCTCCGGTGCGGGGAGTGCGCGACGATCGAGTTTGCCGTTGGCGCTCACCGGCAACGTGTCCAGCACGACGATCGCCGTCGGGATCATGTGGTCGGGCAGCCGGTCGCGCAGCATCGACCGCAGGTCCTGATCCTGCAGTTCGGTACTGCCACTGACGTATCCGACGATCGACGGTTCACCGTCGACGACGTCGTCGCGGAGCACGGCACCGGACGAGGTGACCCCGTCGATCCGGGCGAGCGCCGCCTCGATCTCACCGAGTTCGACGCGCTGGCCCCGGATCTTGATCTGGGAGTCGCTGCGTCCGAGGTACTCCAGCGATCCGTCGGCGCGGCGCCGCACCAGATCACCGGTGCGGTACAGGCGTGCGCCGTCCGGGCCGGCGACGAACCGCGACGCGGTCAGATCCGGGCGGGCCGCGTACCCGCGGGCGAGTTGCACACCGCCGAGGTACAGCTCGCCGATCGCCCCCGCCGGTTGCGGGTTCAGGCGCCGATCGAGGACCGCGACGGTGGTGTTCCACACCGGTGTGCCGATGGGGATGATATCGGCGTCGGGTGAACAGAAGTCGTGGTGGGTGACGTCGATGGCGGCCTCGGTAGGGCCGTAGAGGTTGTGGATCGGCGCGCCGGACAGGCGGGCGGTGGCCGCGACGGTCGCAGGGGTGAGCGCTTCGCCACTGGTGATGATCCGGCGCAGGCTCGACAGGCTCTCGTCGTCGGTCCTCTCATTGCCGGCCGAACCGAGGGCCTCGGCGAATGCCGCGAGCATCGACGGAACGAAGTGCGTCGTGGTGATCTGTGCATCGTCGATGACCTGCTGCAGATACCACGGATCGCGATGGCCGTCGGGGGTCGGCAGCACCAGGGTGGCGCCGGTGATCAACGGCCAGAAGAACTCCCAGACCGACACGTCGAAGGTGGCCGGTGTCTTCTGCAGCACCCGGTCGTCGGCGCCCAGCGGGTAGGAGTGTTGCGTCCAGCGCAAGCGGTTGACCAGCGCGCGATGAGAGACGATGACACCCTTGGGCTTTCCGGTGGAACCGGAGGTGAACAGGACATAGGCCGGCTGATCGGGGCGGGGACGGGTCACCGCCGCGGGTGCGGTCGTGGTGAGGTCGTCGAGGGTTGTGGTGGACAGATCGCCGACGGACCGAAGTGGTGCCGCGTTCCCGACGATGGCCGTGGTCGGCCGCGCGGTGTCGAGGATGTGGGCGAGTCGCTCGGCTGGTTCGTCGGGATTGACCGGCAGGAACGCCGCCCCGGCCCGGATGGTGGCGTGCAGCGCGACGAGTTGGTCGATTCCGCGCGCAAGGGCCACCGCGACAACCGATTCCGGTCCGATTCCATGGGCGGCGAGGCCGGCGGCCGCGGCGTCGGCACGCTCGGTGAACTGCGCGTAGGTCAGGGTGGTGCCGGTCGTCGCATCGATGAGCGCCGGGTGGTCGGGGAACCGCGCGGCGGCGTCGTCGACGAGGTCGAGGACGGTCTGCTCGCCGAGATCGAGATACTCACCCGTCGACGCCGCGGTGATCGCGGAGCGTTCGTCGACGCCCGGCAGCGCGATGGCGGTGACCGGGCATTGCGGATCGGCGCGCACGAAACGCTCGAGAAAGTCGATGAATCGCCGATGATGCGTGGCGATCTCGGCCTTGGAGTACAGGTTCGGGTTCGCCTCGAGATCCAGGCGCATGCCGCCGGTGAAGCCGTCGTAAACGTTGATCGAGGCGTCCTCGACCGGTCCGGTCGACAGGACGTTCAATTCGCCACGCAGGGAACCGAAGTCGATGTGCTCGAAGAACAGCATCACGTTGACCATCGGGCCGAAGAAACCGCGTCGGCCGCCGGTGTTGCCCAGGACATCGCCGGTGATCTCCTCGTGGCGGAACCGCTGATGCCGCAGGGCGTGCTTGATCTCGGTGTTGGTGGCGCCCATCAACTCCGCCACCGAACGGGGTCCGCCGTTGCCGTGCAGCGATACCCGGATCGGCACCACATTGGAGGTCAGTCCCGCCGAGGTGCGCAGGATGTCGGTGTCGCGGCAGGCGACCGGCAGCGAGAACATCGCCTCGTCGCGGTTGTTGAGCAGAGCGAGGTAGAGAGCGGCCGCGGCGCTGATGACGGAGGCGGGACGCACTCCGTGGGCCGTGCCGGCAGACCTGATCGCAGCAACGAGGGGCTCGGTCAGCTCTGCCGGATGGACGGTGGCCACTCGCGCCGCGGCCGCGGTATGGGAGGTCAGGGAGGTGATCTCGGCCGGCTCGCCGGACGGGTCGTGCAGGACGGCGGCCCAGTGCTCGCGGGCCGCAGCGTATCGGTCGGATTCGCGCCAGGTGCGATCGATCTCGGCGACCTGCGACATCGAGGCGGTGGTCGCCGGGGCGACCGTAACATCGTCGGACAGTGCGGTGTAGTGCGCGGCGACGCGCAGCATCATGTACATCGCGGCGTAGCCGTCGAACGCCAGGTGGTGGCCCCAGCAGTACCAGATGTGATGCTGCGGCCCGAGCGTCAGCAGATAGGTCTCCAGTAGCGAGTCGGCCATGAGATCGGTCGACCGGGAGCGATGGTCGTCGATCCAGGCCAGGGCCGCCGCCCGCGGATCGGGGTCGGACGAGAAGTCACGCCGCCCGAGCGGGATCACGCGATCACGATCGACGCGCACCAGCGGCTCGCCGTCCTCGGTATCGACGAGGGTCAGCAGACCCGACTCGGTCTCGGCGGCCGTCGCGGCGACCGCGCGGCGCATTACTTCGCCGTCGACCGCATCGTGGAACTCGGCATATGCGGCAACCGACATGGGGACGTCGGGATCGAGCTGCTGTGCGTAGTAGATGCCGCGCTGCGCCGCGGTCATCGGGATGGTCTCGGCAGTCTCGATCGTGTCGGTGATCAAGTCGTCGATACTCACAGGGGAGCCTCCTGACGTGGACGGGAGTCTGTGGACGGGAGTCTCTGGTGGACGGGCCCGGGATCGGCCGACGTGCTGCAGCCGTGCCCGGTGGTGACTCGCGCGGTGCTTCGTCCGGGGGATGGACGCAGATGGGTGAGACGGCGAAAAAGTTTTGTCGCAGGCACGGATTTGGTTCCCACCTGCGGTTTCACCTACACTTGACGGGTTGCCCGCAGCACGCATGTGCCGCGAATCGGCTCACGAACCCACTGGGAGGTCCCGCGCAAGCGGAAAAGCCCAGGCAGGCGTGTGTCCGGTGGTGACAGACCGTGTGCGTCGGGTCGGAAATCCGGCGGACATAACCATCCAGGTCAAGGAGAGAATCGAGTGATTCAGCAGGAGTCTCGCCTGCGGGTCGCCGACAACACCGGTGCCAAGGAGATCTTGTGCATCCGTGTGCTCGGCGGTTCGTCGCGGCGCTACGCCGGCATCGGTGACGTCATCGTCGCCACCGTCAAGGACGCCATCCCCGGCGGCAACGTCAAAAAGGGTGAGGTCGTCAAGGCCGTCATCGTGCGCACCACCAAGGAGCGCCGTCGCCAGGACGGAAGCTACATCCGTTTCGACGAGAACGCTGCCGTCATCCTCAAGGGTGAGAGCGATCCCCGTGGAACCCGCATCTTCGGCCCGGTCGGCCGCGAGCTGCGTGAGAAGAAGTTCATGAAAATCGTGTCGCTGGCACCGGAGGTGATCTGACATGAAGGTGCACAAGGGTGACACCGTGATCGTCATCTCGGGTAAGGACAAGGGCGCCAAGGGCAAGGTCATCCAGGCCTTCCCGAAGGACGAGCGTGTTCTGGTCGAGGGCGTCAATCGCATCAAGAAGCACACCGCGGCCTCGGCCGGCGAGCGTGGCGCATCGTCCGGCGGCATCGTGACCCAGGAGGCCCCCATCCACGTGTCCAACGTGATGGTCGTGGACTCCGACGGCAACCCGACCCGCGTCGGATACCGCGTCGACGAGGAAACCGGCAAGAAGGTCCGGATCTCGCGCAAGACCGGGAAGGACATCTGATCATGACCACAACTGAGAAGGTCCAGCCTCGGCTCAAGCAGCGCTACCGCGCCGAGATCAAGGACGCACTGAACAGCGAGTTCGACTACGCCAACGTGATGCAGATCCCGGGCGTGGTCAAGGTCGTCGTCAACATGGGTGTCGGTGACGCCGCCCGCGACGCCAAGCTGATCAACGGCGCGGTCGCCGACCTCGCCCTGATCACCGGCCAGAAGCCGGAGATCCGTCGTGCTCGTAAGTCCATCGCGCAGTTCAAGCTGCGTGAGGGCATGCCGATCGGCGCGCGCGTCACGCTGCGCGGCGACCGCATGTGGGAGTTCCTCGACCGTCTCGTGTCGATCGCACTTCCCCGTATCCGCGACTTCCGTGGTCTGAGCGACCGCCAGTTCGACGGCAACGGCAACTACACCTTCGGTCTCAACGAGCAGTCGATGTTCCACGAGATCAACATCGACAACATCGACCGGCCGCGCGGCATGGACATCACCGTCGTCACCTCGGCCACCAACGACGAGGAAGGCCGCGCGCTGCTGCGCCACCTGGGCTTCCCGTTCAAGGACAACAACGCGAAGGACAACTGAGATGGCCAAGAAGGCTCTGATCAACAAGGCCAACAAGAAGCCGAAGTTCGCCGTGCGCGCCTACACCCGCTGCAACAAGTGCGGTCGCCCGCACTCGGTGTACCGCAAGTTCGGCCTGTGCCGCGTGTGCCTGCGCGAGATGGCACACGCCGGCGAGCTGCCGGGCGTGCAGAAGTCGAGCTGGTGACTTCCTGCCGGTGATCTCACCGGCAGCACAGCACAACTGAACCCAAGACCCCGTCTCCCACGTGGAGGCGGGGTCTTGCGTGCTCTCGGGAGCTGCTGGAAGTGGGGGAGGAATGTTCTTCCCCCACTTGTCATTTCGTTCTCGGGAAAGTGCTGGGGGAGGAACCCGAGGGTGGGGGAGGAAGTTTCGTCTCGATTGGTAGAGGCGGCATCGGTGGTCACCCGTGCTGATCGCTCGAGTGTCCCTCGTCCGGAGGAATGTTCGGCGATGACCGTCGCGGGTCCAGGCCATGGGCGGCGCCGGACCATACAATTCAAACTCTCATCGATCGCTACCGCGGCGTCCTGACACGACGGAACCCAGCCGTGTACCACGCCGAAGGACGTCCGACATGCTGAGTCCCGGTTCGACATTCGCCGGATATCGGATCGAGCGTCTGCTCGGGCAAGGCGGGATGGGTGCGGTGTACCTGGTCACCAACCTCGCACTCGATCGGCCTGAGGCGCTCAAGATCATCTCCATCGCCGACGATGACCACCAGTTCCAGCAGCGTTTCACCCGGGAGGCGCGAGTCGCCGGGGCACTGAGTCATCCGGGCATCGTGGCGGTGAATCACCACGGCATCGAGGACGGACTGCCCTGGTTCACCATGCCGGTCCTGAACGGTCACGACCTCACCGAGGACCGCCCCACCATCGACGAGACGCTGGGCGTGATCGCCCGCGTGGCCGACGCGCTCGACCATGCGCACCGCCACAACGTGATTCACCGCGACGTCAAGCCGGCCAACATCCATCTCGGCCGTGGCGCCGACGGCCGGGTGGACCGGGTCACGGTCCTCGACTTCGGCATCGCCAAACTCACCACCGAGACCGGATTGACCAGTACCGGTGCCTTCATCGGCACGCTCACCTACTCCGCGCCCGAGGTCATCGACGGCCGCGGGCTGCTGCCGGCCTCAGACCAGTACAGCCTGGCGTGCACCGCCTACGAACTACTCACGGGAACACCACCTTTCGAGGCCCGCGTCCCGTCGGTGCTGATGGTTGCCCACCTGTCGCGACCCGCTCCGCCGATCGGCACTCGCCGTCCGGCCCTGCGTGCGCTCGATCCGGTCTTCGCCCGTGCCCTGTCCAAGGATCCCGGCCTGCGGTTCCCGGACTGTCGGAGCTTCGCCCGCGCTCTCGTCGATCCAGCGCTGGCCGGTGCTGCACCCGGGCGGCCGACGCAGTCGACGGTCCGACCACCAACTCCGGGTAGTCGTCCGCCCGGGACGGCCACGATCGCCGGTACATCACCGACCGGATACCCACCCGAGGCCGTACGCGCGACGACCACTCGAGCGGCCTTTAGCTCGGTCGATCCCGTCGGCCGTCACAAGCAGGGAGTGCGACGGCGACTCATCGTCGTCGGAGCCGTCGTGTTCGCCCTCCTCATCGTCGTCGTCGGCACGGCCGTCGTTCTGAACAGGAGTACCGGAACGGACCAACCTGGAGATGGCACCGAACGTGCCGCTGCGCAGGTCGTGCCGATCAGACTCGGCACCGTCGCCACCGCGCAGCAGCACACCTGCTCGGTCCGGGACGGTTCCGCATTCTGCTGGGGTGGAAATGACAAAGGAGAGGTCGGCGACGGGACGACCATTGCGCGCACCAAGCCAGTCCGGGTGGCCGGACTGACCGATGTGACCGCGGTCGGCGTGGGTTGGTCCTTCAGCTGCGCGTTGGCGGGTGGAAAGGTCTTCTGTTGGGGCGGCGGGGAAGACGGCGCGATGGGCGATGGTGGTGGCCCCGACCGCCGCACGCCGGTTCAGGTGCCGCTGCTCGGCGAGGCCACTGGACTAACGGTGGGAAAATGGCATGCGTGCGCACTCGTCGACGGGCAGGCCTACTGCTGGGGTGAGAACAAGAATGGTCAACTCGGGGACGGCAGCACCGCCGACGTCGCGCCCGTGTCGGAGGTTCGCGGGCTCGAGAGCGTCGATGCGATCTCGGCCGGATGGGGGAGCACGTGCGCCGTGGCCGGTGGGTCGCTCTTCTGCTGGGGTGATAACGAATACGGACAATTGGGCGTCGGCCACTCCGGGGATTCACCGAGTCCCGCGCGTGTGTCCGGCCTGAGCGGTATCACCCAGGTCTCGGTGGGGACGTGGCATGCCTGCGCGACCGACGGCGATCGCCTGTGGTGCTGGGGAGACGGCGACAACGGGCAACTGGGCGACGGTGGCACTGCGGCAGGCACCAACTCGCCTCGGTCAGTGCTGAACCTGACCGATGTTGCCGCGGTCAGCGCCGGATACGCCAACACCTGCGCGGTTAGCGGTGGCCAGGTGTCGTGTTGGGGCTCCAATGACAAGGGCCAGATCGGCGATGGAACCTTCACCGATCGGCTGGTGCCGACCGCAGTCCCTGGGTTGACCGCCCTCTCGGACGTGAGTGTCGGCAACGAAACGGTGTGTGTGGGCGTGGCCGATGGCGTCAGCTGTTGGGGCGACAACGATTACGGCGAACTGGGGGATGGAACCCGAGGCGCCAGCCGGAGTGCGCCCACCCAAGTGGTCTTCCCGTGAGCGCACGGACCGTCGACTTCCTATTGAGGAGGACATCTTCATGTCATTGACTCCCGGCTCGAACTTCGCGGGCTATCAGGTGATTCGGCGGTTGGGTCGCGGTGGCATGGGTGAGGTCTACCTCGTCGAGAATCCGCAACTCCGGCGGCAAGAAGCCCTCAAGGTGATCGGGAGTGCGGTCAGTGCGGACCCGCAGTTCGCGGCGCGCTTCGCCCGCGAGGCGCAAACCACTGCGGCACTGGATCATCCGTCGATCATCCGGCTGTACCGGTACGGGGTGGAGGACGACGCACCGTGGTTCTCGATGGAATACCTCGCCGGGTCGGACTTGTCCGGTGTTCGGCTGCCGGACCGAGAGGTCGTCGACGTGGCGATGCGGGTTGCCGATGCTCT
This sequence comes from Gordonia sp. NPDC003950, assembly GCF_053605205.1. Taxonomy (NCBI): domain Bacteria; kingdom Bacillati; phylum Actinomycetota; class Actinomycetes; order Mycobacteriales; family Gordoniaceae; genus Gordonia; species Gordonia sp. NPDC003950. Next base: position 22,246 of record NZ_JBSGIT010000040.1, read on the forward strand.
CGACTACGCCCACTCCCGTGGCGTCGTGCACCGCGACATCAAGCCGGCGAACATTCAGGTGGGCCGTGGAACACGTGGCGAACTCGAGCGCGTCACCGTCCTCGATTTCGGCGTCGCGAAGCTGTCCGCCGCCACCGGGATGACCGGAACCGGAGCATTCATCGGGACGATCTCGTACTCGGCACCCGAGGTACTCGACGGCGTCGAGGCGTCCCCGGCATCGGACCAATACAGTCTCGCCTGCACGCTATTCCTCTTGATGACCGGCAGCGTACCGTTCCCGGGCGACAGCCCGTCGATGGTGATGATGGGCCACTTCCACGCGACACCCTCGGTGAGTGCGCTACGTCCGGATCTCGCTGTGCTCGATCCGGTCTTTCAACGTGCACTGGCGAAGATCCCGACACAGCGGTATGCGTCCTGCCGTGAATTCGTTGCTGCACTCGCACAGGCGATGTCGGTGGCGCACCACGCCGGCGCGACCCGACCCACACCCGCTTTCCCGCACGTGGCCCACCACTATGACCCGACCCAGATCGGACCGTCGCACCCGGTGCCCGGTCGGCCTCGTCGTCGCATCACACGACTGGCGGTGGCAGTGGGCGCGGTGGCCTTGGTCGCCGTGCTTGTCGGCGCGGTGATTGCGGTGGTGCAGAACCGCGACTCGTCGTCCGGTCCGGGACCGGTTGCGGCTGCCGTGCAGAACGGTGTGTCACAGGTGGCTGCCGGGACGTCGTTCAGCTGTGCGGTGCGCGACGGAGATGTGTACTGCTGGGGAGCCAGCGAAGGCGGCGTCCTGGGTACTGCTGCGAGGACGACGTCGCCGACACCGGTGCAGGTCGCCGGGATATCGAAGGTGTCGGTGATCTCGGCGATCAACGACAGCGTGTGCGCGGTGTCCGAGGGGAACCTGTTCTGTTGGGGTGTCGACGTCAGCGCGGAAATGTCTGGCTCAGAAGACAATCGGCCGCATACATCCATCCCCACCAAGGTGGACGGGCTGGCCGGGGTGACCGCGGTGTCGATGCAGAATGACGGCATCTGCGCTGTCGCCGACGGTGAACTGTACTGCTGGGGAGAGAACAAAGCCGGGCAACTCGGCGACGGCTCCACCACCAGCCGCGGCACTCCGACGAAGGTGCCGGGTCTGACTGGAGTACGCAGCGTTGCGTTGGCGTATGCGACGACGTGCGCTCTCGTGGGCGACCGGGTGTCGTGTTGGGGCTACAACAAGGAAGGCAACGTCGGTGACGGTACGACAGTAAATCGGCTGCAGCCCGTTCCGGTGGCCGGGCTCGGCGATGTATCGGAACTGGGCAGTGTCCACAACGGCTTCTGCGCCGGTTCGCAGTCGGGGCCTCTGGAGTGCTGGGGACGATGGCAGGGTCCGTACGTGATCGGGGCCGATTGGTCCAACCCGCTGGCCAAGCCTGAGTTCGGACTCACCGGCGTGACGGTCCTTGCATCCGGCGGATACTCCTCCTGCGCAATCGCTTCGAACGGACTGCGGTGTTGGGGCGATGGCAACTCGGGCCAGCTGGGCAGCGGTTCGACGACACTCGCCGACGGCGAACTGACCGCGGCTCCCTCCGGGATCTCGGACGCAAGTGCGGTCGCCGTCGGCACGCTGCACGCGTGCGCCGTCGCCAATGGCGGCGTGTACTGCTGGGGAGACGGCAGCAAGGGTCAACTCGGCGACGGTGGTACGGACATCCGCGCGACTCCGGTTCGGGTCAACGGCATCTGAGCGCCTGTCGCGTTCACGTTCAGCGTTCCGCGGAACGCTGGGCGGGTCTGCTCAGCGCCTTGAGACGCCACTGCGTTGGGCTGCGTGCCAACAGGTCTCGCCGTCGTCGACATTCACTGCCGCGCCGTGTCGCTGGAATTGTGCGGCTACCCCACCAGCCACAGGTTGGGTGTACACACCAGCGGGACATTCGCGCCAAATGCGCGCAGCACGATTGACGTCGCGCGCGGTGAATAGCTCAGCGCGAGGTGATCGGACGTGTCCTGCGGGCACCCGTCCTGCAACGTGATGTTGCGGGTGTTCTTTGTCCCGGGTGGAAAGAACGTCGAGGTGTACGGGGTGGTCACCTCGTCGTAGCGCGTACCCACGATGGTGTACTTGATGTCGCCGATGGCGTAGACGCCGCCGCTGTTCAGGTTGTTGATGAACGGTGAGTCGTACACCTGCTGAATACCCGCCACACCCACGCCCAAAGTGATCGGTCCCAAGACGTCGATACCCAGATTGTTGATGGTCCGGCCCAGGGTGGCGATGCCGTCGAGGGTGGTGCCGTTGTTCGTGGCACCGAGGGTGACGACGTTGGCGACCTTGTTCTCGCCGCCGTTGAATCGGATGTACTGGCGCAGGGAGATGCCGCCTTGGGAATGACCGACCATATTGACCTTGGTGGCGCCGGAGGACGCCAGAACCTTGTCGACGAAGATGCCGATTTGTTTCCCGGATTTCACGATGTCGCCGGTGGCGTAGACGCCGGGCACCACCGCTCCGAGGCCGCCGCCCTGCGTCAGCGGCTGAATACCGTAGTTGAGTGCTTACACGCAGAATCCTGCGCGCTTGAGTGCCGGCGAGATCATCGCCCAGTTGTTGACGGCATTCTCCCAGGTGCCATGCACGAGCACGACGGGTTCCTGACCGGCCTTGGGCTTGCATGACCAATCGTTCGAACCGGGCGGCGCCACATCGGGGTTGGTCAGGCCGTAGGCGAAGGCGGGCAAAAATGAGGTCTGCTCGGGACCAGAACCGGTCGGCGTGCGCCAACTGCTTTCCCCGTTGAGAAGAAATGTCTCGGTCGCGGCCGCAGCGGGCCTGCTCCCGTCGTCGATGGCGTTGAGCAGATCCTGTTGGGTCGTTGCGGTCGCCGGACCCGCCAGTGTGAGAGTGAGGCAAACGCCGGTGGCCACGGCCCCGATACCGGATAGAACTCGGCGCGTCCAGTGTCGGCGCGGTCCGGTAATCGTCCGCGGTGACGTCTGCGTACGTGACGGCATCGCCACTCCCTCGTGGTGATGTGCTTCACGATGCAGGCGAGCCAGTGCTGTGCATCGCAGATGTCGACGTAAGTTATCACGTCCCTGCGAGTGCAACGAACCTCCGATTCACCGGTTGATCGGTCACGCGCGACCGGGCTTTGAGTACCGGCCGCGGGTCGGTTGCCGGCAGTCTTCAGCGTTCCGCGGAACGCTGGGGTTTGTCGGCTAGGCGGCGTGGGCGAGTTCGGTGGTGCGTTGTTCTCGGTGGCGGTGGTCCCAGATGGTGTAGAGGACTTCGGTGGTGTAGCCGAGGTCGAGTTTTCCGGGGTTGATGGGTACCACGGCGTCGTGGGGGATGGGTGCGGGTTGCCAGCCGTTGGGTGTGTGTTGTGGTGGGGCGGTGAGTATTTCGGTGCCGTCGGTGCGGTGGAAGGTGAAGTGTTGCAGGGCGTGGGTGGTGAATCACCCCCGGTTTCGTGCCGCCTCGATGGTGGGCTGATCCTCGGGGTTGAGGCCAGCGTAGTGGGTGTGTTCGTACTCGTTGGGTGGGAC
>NZ_JBSGIT010000041.1:0-24497 GCF_053605205.1 Gordonia sp. NPDC003950
CCTGGCTCTGTTGCCGCTCTGTGGGCGGCGGTCGCCACCGGTCGCGACCGCCTCGCACTCACCAGTCCTCGAGCCGGGTGATCCCGTCCTGAAGTGCGCGGGCCAGCAGATGCGTCTTGGTCGGCGCGGGGCGTCCCACGCCGGAGTACTTCGCGCGGATGCGGGCCAGGTGCGTGCTGACCGTCGAGGCGGCGATGAACAGATGTTCGGCCGCTTCCTCTTTGGACTCGGCCCGCAGCCAGGCCAGCAGCACCTCGACCTCGCGGGGCGACAGGGACGGCCGACGCACCGACGGGGTCTCGACGACCGGGGTGGCGGGCGCCGGACGCATCGGAGCGCCCGGACCGACCGGCCGGGGATGCGTGGGCCGGTAGTCGGCGATGCGCGTCACCGGTGCGGGCGGGCGGTGTCCGGGTCGGACCTGTCCCGGCGTCATCCGTCCTGGCGGAACCGGTGCGGGCTGACCCGCTGCGGGGTGGCTCGGTCCGAATCGGCCGGGGACCTGCCGCGCCGGTGCGGGCTGCGCGCTCGCGGTCGCGGTTCGGGTCGTCGGGGCGGGGAAATCAGAATGCGCGGTCGTCACCGTGGTTCCTCACTTGTCGGGTGGCCGCGGCGGTCACGAGGCGTGGTGCCGAGCGCACATCATTCAGGTCGTCACAGCAGATCTTAAGGCTCCGCTCAGATACCGAATAGTCCCAACTCGGGGGACGATCCTTCCGTCTGCAAGCACTTTCCCCTTTTTTGAGGACGTCTCACGCCCGCGAATCTCGTTGACCAGGCGTTGTTTCGATGCCGCCATCGTCACCCGCCCCACTGAAGTCGACGCGATGCTGTCCGTCCGCCGTCCGGACGACGATCGTGCCCACCGGAACGCGGCCGATCGGGTGAACCCGCGCGGTGATCGAACTCCCGGCCGCGACGTCGGCCAGCAGGCCGATCAATCGGGCGCGCATCTCCGCGAGCACCGGGTCACGTGACGATTCGGCCGGGGCACCCGGCAGGGCGGATGCTGCGCCGGCATCGTCGAGCAGGGTCACCGTGGCGCCACGTTCCCGCGCCGCCCACACCGCGTCGACCACCTCGGGTGTATCGAGGGCGCGGGCGCGGATTCCGTCGCGCAACCGGGCCTCGACGAGGCGGCACCGGAATCGTTGCGCAGGCGTCAGCGTCGCCCCGGCGGCGATCGTCTCGAGCAACTGCCTGGCCTGTTCGTCGAGCCGCGCGAATTGACCGTCACGCTCGGCCGTCGCCGCCGCCACCGACGCCGCCGCACTCGCCTCGCGCACGGTCTGCGCCCGCAACGCATAGATCTCGCGTGCCGCCGGACGAATGATCGCGGCGAACAGTGTGGCCATCAACAGCACGGCGACACTGCCGATCTGGGCACCCAACCACGGTGTCGCCTCGGGCCACGCCGCTCCCACCGAACCGAGCATCGATGCACCGAACGCGCACCAGGCGGCCAGGACGCGCCCCCGCACACACATGAAGGCGCAGGTCGCCGAGACACAGCCGCCGACGGTCCCGAACGCGACGGCCGGCGGCGAGTCGCACGCCGCCGTGGCGAGCGCGGGGGCCACCGCCACCATCGTCGCGGTGATGGCCGTCGCGGTGGCGCCCATCGGATCACCGGGCGCGAGGATCAGCGCCCCGACCCCGGTGAACACGAGCAACAGGACCACGAGAAACAGCGGCCAGGACCGCACCCCGCCGGCGCCGAATCCGGCGGTGATCAGGCAGGCGCCGACGAACCAGGCGATCACCGCGTACACCCAGCGCGACTGCAATCCGATGATCGTCGACGCGTCGTTGCGTGGGTGTTGCCGGAGCAGAACGCGCACTGCGGCTTTCATGACTGCCGCCACCACAGCTGGACCGTGGTGCCCGCGCCCGCCGCGCTGCGGATACGGGACCCACCGCCGGGAATCGAATCCATCCGCAGCCGGATGCTCACCTCGATCCCGAGCCGTTCCGGGGGCACCGCGCCGGTGTCGAATCCCCGTCCGTCGTCGATGACGGCCGCCTGCAGCGAGTCCGGGCCGAGTTCGATGACGACCACACATTCGGCGTCCGGGCCGGCGTGGCGGGATGCGTTGCGCACGGCCTCGGCGATCGCCTCCCCGACCGCCGCGATCACCTCGGCCGGATACACGGATGCTCCCCGGTCGGTGTCGGCGCCCGGAGTCCTGGTGAGGTGCACACCGACGTCCTCGGACACCGAGGACACGCTCACCCGCAGACGGGCCGCGGCCTCGTCGCGGGTCACCGGACGGTGCGGACCGACCGCCGCGAGCGAGTCGAGCTCGGACAGCGCGAACCGGGCCTGACCGGCCAGTCGTCCGTCGGCGTCGCCGGACTCCGCCGCCAGCAGGGTGGCGATCACGTGGTCGTGCACCAGCGCGTCGAACCGGGCCCGCTCGACGTCACGCGCGGTGGCGGCGGCGGTCGTCGAGGTGACCCGCAGTGCGGTGGCGCGCGTCTGATCGAGGGTTTGACCGGTGCGCCGGATCATGGCCGCGGCGAACAGGAAGATCGAACTGTAGGCGACACCCCAGATGACCTCGGTGATCGTCGAGGCACCGAGCGCGCCATGACGGCCGAGATCGGTGACGATGGTCGAGGCACAGATGCAGATCACCAGATGGATCACGCCGACCCACAGCGGGCGGACGAGCACGATGGCCAGACTGGGCAGTCCGCCGAAACTCATCAGCCAGGTCACCCGGTCCGCGCCGCTGGCCACCCCGTTCCAGGCGATCAGCCACAGCACGCAGGCACCGACGTAGCCCACCGAGGTGAGCACCGAGAGGGCGACGAGGACTCGTGGCCTGACCTCGGAAACGAAGCTGTAGGCGAAGATGGCGATGCCGGGGAGGAACGCGAACACAGCGGCGACCGGAGTGAACCAGGCCGCGACGAACGTCGACGTCGGCGCGAACTCAACGGCGGAGACCAGCAGGTAGGCGAGGAATCCGCCGCCCACAAACCGGGCCATGAGTCGTTGGATGCGGGCCTCGCGCGGCCCCATCGCGGTCCTGGGATGGTCGGTCATCGGGTGCGTGGTCACGGGTCGGGCGGGTCGTCGCCGCGGCGCGGCATCGGCAGCCACCCGTCCTCGATGGCCCGTTTGTACAGGTCGATCTTGGTGCGGGTGGGGCGACCGGCGTCGGCATATTTCTGCCGGATCCGCTTGAGGTACTCGTTGACGGTCTCCGCGCTGACACCGAGCGCGGCGCCGACGCCGGCCGAGGTCTCCCCCGAGGCGTACAACGCCAGCACCCGCTGCAGTTGCGGGCTGAGGTCGACCGCGGCGAGTTCGGGGTCGCCGTCGATCGCGGCGGCCCACTCGGTGGTGAGCACGGCGCGCCCCTGCCCAGCCGCACGCAGCGCCTCCCGGATCTCGTCCTCGGACGCCGATTTCAGGACCACGCCCAGGGCGCCGGCCCGGGCGGCCGACCGGAGCAGCGCCGGATGCTCACCGGAGGTGTAGACCACCGCACCGATGCCCGCGTCGCGGAGCCGGTTGACGTTCTCCCGCGGGGTCGTGCCGTCGTCGAGACGCAGATCGAGCAACACCAGATCGAGTTCGACGCCGGCGGCCAGCAGTTCGTCGACGGTGGCGGCGGCCCGCACGAGTTCGATGTCGGGTTCGGGCTCGAGGACACGTTCGATCCCCCAGATCGGGGATCGGTGATCGTCGACCATGCCGACCCGAAGAGTTCTGCCGGGCATTGCGACCACCTTCCGATCCCTGCGTTGCGTGACGTGTCGTATCACGAGAATCGGACATCGGCCCTCACGCGTGGCTATCCACCGCGGGTTTTTCATCCGAACGGGCGTACGCCGGGACGCCGGAAAAGGGGACACCGGGGCCGGTCGTCCGGCAAAATAGAACACGTTCTAGAAACCATACGGCGGGAGTTCGCATGTCCACCCCTACCCAGCATCAGGTCCTCGGCGAGACGGTCACGATGCCCGTCGAGATCCGGACCGCACGCTGTTTCGTCGGCGGGTTCTCCGCCGACGTCACCGCCATGCAGCGGGCCATCGACGGCGCGGGGCCCGGAGATCGTCGCCTCACCCCGCTGCGCATCCGCCGTGATCGCGGGATGTGCATGCTGGTCTTCGTCGAGTACATCGACGGCGACCTCGGACCGTACAACGAGTTCGGGGTATGTTTTCTGGTCAGCGATCCGGCCGCGCCCGCCCCGTCACCCGTGGCCGCGCTGCGCTCGCTGTTCGCCGGGGACGCCCGGGCCCTCATCCACCACCTCCCCGTCGACGGCGAGTTCACCCTGGCCGCCGGCCGTGGCATCTGGGGCTTTCCCAAGACCCTCGCCGACTTCGACGTCGATCACGACTCGGCGACCCGCCGCGGCCGCGTCAGCGCCGACGGCGCCCTGATCGCCGACCTCACCGTCAAACCGGGCCTGCCGATGCCGGGCTCTTCGGTGGAGGCGACCCTGCACGCCTACTCCCAGCTCGACGGCGTGCTGCGCAGCACGCCGTGGCGGCTGCGGTCGATCACCGGAACCCGCACCCGGGTCGGCGGCGCGCTCCTCGAGCTCGGCGATCATCCGATCGCCGACGAGCTGCGCACACTGAAGCTGTCCCGGCACGCACTGATGTCGACCTCGGTCCGCAGCCTCGCGATGACCTTCGACGACGCCGAGACCGTGTGACCCGACGGCGCTGTTCGGTGAGTACGTAGACTGGCTCGCAGTCCACCAGCCCCAGTCCAAGGCGGTAGCCCGTGAGCAACATGGAAACCCAACCGGCAGAAGTCGAATGCCGGACCATCGGTGACGACGCCCGATCCCCGTCCGGTGTGCTGCGGGTGGAGGTGCTCACCGCCCGCGACGTCCCACTCGGCGGCCCACGTGCGATGACCGTGCATCGCACCCTACCCCAGCGCGACCGATCACTGATCGGCGCCTGGTGTTTCGCCGATCACTACGGGCCCGACGATGTCTCGGCCACCGGCGGGATGAACGTCCCACCGCATCCGCACACCGGATTGCAAACCGCGAGTTGGCTTTTCACCGGGGAGATCGAACACCGCGACACCATGGGCAATCATGCGATGGTGCGGCCGGGTGAGCTGAACCTGATGACCGCCGGTCATGGGATCGCACACACCGAGGTCAGCACCCCCGACACCACGGTGCTGCACGGCGTGCAGTTGTGGATCGCGCTACCCGACCAGGCCCGGGACACCACAAGGGATTTCGCGCACTACGAACCACCGCTGGTGACCGTCGGCGAGGTCAGCGCGCTGGTCTTCCTCGGCGACCTGATGGGTAGCAGTTCACCGGTGCGCACCTTCACCCCACTGCTCGGTGCCGAACTGCGCATCCCACCGGGAGCGCGGATCACCCTCGACGTGCGCCACGACTTCGAACACGGCGTCCTCGTCGACTCCGGCGTCGTCGAGATTGCCGACTCGATCGCAGAACCGTTGCGGCGCACCGAACTCGGCTACATCGGCCTCGGCGCCGAGGCGATCACGCTGGCCAACGTCGGCGACGAGACCGCCCGCATCGTGTTGCTCGGCGGCGAACCGCTAGACGAGGACATCATCATGTGGTGGAACTTCATCGGCCGCACCCACGACGACATCGTGGCGTTCCGCGAGCAGTGGATGGAACACTCTGAACGCTTCGGCCAGGTGCAGGGTTACGTCGGTGATGTGCAACATCTGCCCGCCCCGAGGCTGCCCGGAACACGGCTACGCGCCCGGGAGAACACTCCCGGGCGCGCACGTGGGTGACCGATCTGCTCAGGCCCCGTTGAGAAGTCGCGCGAAGTTTGCGATTCCCGACGCCTCGGCTGCGGTCGCCGCCGGTGACGCCTCGGTGTCGGTGGGCGCCGACCTCGCGGGCCGATCGCCGGTAGCCAGCAGCGCCGCGAGTTCGCGTGCCGCACGATCGATCCGATCGCCCAGTGTCGCGGTGTCACCGGAACCGCCGGCCCAATCCTCTTCTGCCGCATACACTCCCGTCGGAACGACCACCATCCGCAGGTAACCGAACAGCGGACGCATCGCGTGGTCGAGCACCATCGAATGCCGCGGGCTGCCGCCGGTCGCCGCGATCAGCACCGGTTTCCCGGTCATCGCGTCGACGTCGACGAGGTCGAAGAAGGTCTTGAACAGCCCCGAGTACGACGCGTTGAACACCGGTGTCGCCACGATCAGGGCGTCGGCGTCCTGAACCGATGCGATCGCGTCGCGCGCGGCGCCGGTAGCGAAGCCCGCGGCCATCGAGCGGCCCAGGTCCACCGCGAGATCACGAAGGTCGATGATCTTGACGTCGATCCGGCCCGCGCCGAGCACGGCGGTGGTGGCCGCGGTGAGCCGGTCGACGAGCATCCTCGTCGACGACGGCTCGCTCAGGCCGGCGTTCACCGCGACCAGGCGGATCATGCGTTCACCGTCGCATTCTGTTGCGCTGCAACATCAGCGGCGTCTCGCGCGGCCACCAGCGATGCATGGGTGGGTGCGTCGGGAACCTCGGCGGGCCGGCCCGCGGCGAAGCCCTCGCGCAGTTCCGGCAGCACCGCACCGAGTTCGTCGAGCTGCTCGAGCACGGTCTTGAGCGGCAGCCCGGCGTGATCGACGAGGAACAGCTGACGCTGGTAGTCGCCGAAGCTCTCGCGGAAAGACAGTGTGCGATCCACGAATTCGGCCGGGCTACCCACGGTGAGCGGGGTTTCGCGGCTGAAATCCTCCAGCGACGGGCCGTGTCCGTACACCGGCGCGTTGTCAAAGTAGGGCCGGAACTCGTTGATCGCGTCCTGAGAGTTCTTGCGGATGAAGAACTGTCCGCCGAGACCAACAATCGCCTGGTTGGCCTTGCCGTGCCCGTAGTGCTCGTAGCGCTCGCGGTAGAAGTTGATCAATCGCTGGAAGTGGTCCTTGGGCCAGAAGATGTTGTTGGCGAAGAAACCGTCACCGTAGTAGGCGGCCTGCTCGGCGATCTCCGGGCTGCGGATCGATCCGTGCCAGACGAACGGCGCGACGTCGTCGAGCGGACGCGGCGTCGAGGTGAACGACGTCAGCGGGGTGCGGAACCTGCCCTCCCAGTTCACGACGTCCTCGGTCCAGAGCCGGTGCAGCAGGTGGTAGTTCTCGATCGCAAGCGGGATGCCCTGCCGGATGTCCTGCCCGAACCAGGGGTAGACCGGTCCGGTGTTGCCGCGGCCGAGCATCAGATCGACGCGACCGTCGGCCAGATGCTGCAGCATCGCGAAGTCCTCGGCGATCTTCACCGGATCATTGGTGGTGATCAACGTGGTCGCGGTGCTCAACTGCAGGGTCGAGGTCTGCGCCGCGATGTAGGCCAGGGTCGTCGTCGGCGACGACGAGAAGAACGGCCGGTTGTGGTGCTCGCCGATCGCGAAGACGTCGAGGCCGATGTCCTCGGCCTTGCGGGCGATCGTGACGATCGCCTTGATCCGCTCGTACTCACTCGGCTCGATCCCGGTGGTGGGATCGACGGTGATGTCGCTGACGCTGAACAGTCCGAATTGCATCTCGCGCCTCCTGATCTTGTGGGTCTCACCCTACCTAACCGGACCATGGTCCGTTTGATTCCCGCGAGCGAGTCCGGCCCCGGCGACGCGTTAGTGTTGGCTTACCCGAACCACAGGAGTCGCAATGAAGCTTCGCAAGTCCATCGCCGCCGCAACACTGGCCGGCACCGCCCTGTTCGTCGTCGTGGGCTGCTCGGAGGAAGACCAGCAGGCCGCCAAGAACGCCGCCAGCAGCGCGGTCGACCAGGCGGGCAGCAAGGTCACCAGCGTTGCCCAGTCCGTGAGCAGCGAGGTCGCCGACGCCGTCATCGGCCTGCGAGTGAGCGACGCCCAGACCATCCTCGACAAGGCCACCAACCCCAACACGTCGGCCACCGACCTCGCCACCGTCGTCGACACCAGCAACCCGGCGAACGTCCCCGCGATGCAGGCGTTCGCCAAGAGCGCCTCGGGCGCCGGCTACACCTTCACCGTCAAGAACGTCTCGAAGGACGGCGACAACCAGGCCAAGGTCGACATCGCGGTCAAGAGCCCGCACATCCCGATGCCCGACGGTGCGCCGATGACCATCACCTATGTCAAGGTCGACGGCACGTGGAAGCTGTCCACCGAGGCGGTCAACGCGCTCGCTGCTCAGGGCGCCCAGCACGGCGGCTGATCTCCACAGACGACAGAAGCGGGGCCCGATCCAGTCGGGCCCCGCTTCTTGTTGGTCTGTTCCTGTTGGACCCTGCTGCGTCAGCCGACGGCGCGCAGGTGGCCACGCCCCTCGTCACCCCGCGGAACGTCGCGGCCGAGCCAGCTGAGGATCTCGCCGATGGCGCCGGCGACCTGGTCCGGTGAACCCAGCTTGCCGACGTTGGGCAGGCAGTGCAGCACGGATGCCGGAAGGGCGGCCTCGGCGTTGATGGAGTGTTTCGACGCGACCTGCTCGTAGCGAGTCAGCGCCTCGGCGAGCGCGCCGTAGGTCGCGGCCTGTCCGCTGTGTCGCACCGCAGTGAGACTCGGGGTCAGTTCGGCCTTGGCGAACACCTGGTCGATGATGGCCCGTGTGCGCTGTTGCTCCCACGAGAAGCTTGAATGGCTCATAGTTTTCCTTCGCCCCCCGCTCGATCCCCATCGAGCTCGTGTTGGACAGCCTGTCATCCAAACGGTTGAACCGCCGCCGAGAACTCCCGACTGTTGCGCACGTCACAACGAATGAAGGTCGCGGTCCTCGAGTGCTGTGATATCAGAACGCAACCGGTGCGGATGTACCCCCTGATGCTGATGTGAATTTGGAGTACTGGACGTACGCATTACGTACGCATTGCTCACGAGGGGAAACGGCCATGCTGCACGCCAGATCATCACCGATCGGCAACGAATCAGGACCTAGTTCACATCAGCATCACTAACCACTTTCGCAACATCTGCCCCATGCCTAGCGTGGTGTTTGTGGGTCGTCCTTAGACCGAAGTTACGTCGGCTTAGAAATCCGCTGTGAAGTGCGGTGCGGTAATGGGGATTCATTCGAACGAATGACAAACTGGACAACAACGGCCAGCAGGCCGGCCAAGCGAGGGAAAGAATGACAGATTCAAGCTTCGAGTGGGGGCAGCGGACACGTCTGATCGTCGACGATGTCCTCGCAAAGGCGGAACTGACCCCGAGTCTCACGGCGGTTCGGTACGGCAGCCAGGCCGTCAGCTACGAAACTCTCGCCGACGCGCTCGGGCGCTACGAGCAGGTGGCGTCGAAACACTCCATCAACATCGAGGCCGCGCTGCCGGCCTCCGTCCTGCATTGCCTGCCCAACGTCGGCAAGCTGGGTTCACCTGATGCCGTGGCCCAGGCAATGGGTCAGATCGTGACCTGGCTCGGCAGGGATATCTCGCGACGCGACGACGGTCATGGCCGTGGTCACCTCCGCGCCGTCAGCTGATTCCGCTCGCCGACGGCGGTTCGTCGGAACCACCACCGGACCTGACACCGATCAACCCTGGTCTGTGGCGGTCCGATCGGCCTCCATCGCTTCGATCAGGCTCTTCGGACGCAGATCGGTCCAGTTGGTCTCGACGTATTCGAGGCAAGCGGCCCGCGAGTCCTCACCGAATACTTTCTTCCAGCCGGCCGGGATATCGGCAAAGGTCGGCCACAGCGAGTGCTGGTTCTCGTCGTTGACGAGAACGTAGAAGCGGCCGTTCTCGTCGTCGAATGGGTTGGTCATGGATGGTGCTCCTTCTCTCTCCTTGGTCAGGCTACCGGCGGCATCTGGAGCCGACTTCGTCGGTCGCCGCCTGGACATCGGCAGGGTGTGCCGGCGCGTTACTCGCGCCGCGGGTCTTCCATATTCATGAGTGCTGCATCGATCGCCGGGCCGATCACCGACAGCGAATCCGTGTTCGCCATACCGAGGTGATGGGTGTCGACGTCGATGTTGTGGATCGTGCCGCTGAAATAGCGTCGCCAGCTCTCCGCGACGATGCCCGGGTCGGGCTTGTCGGCGGTCGCGGTGTAGACGTACAGATCACCGTCGAAGGCCCGCGGCCGGAACGAGGCGAGGACGTCGGCCGACGAGTCGAAGCTCTCCATGATCCGCTCCACTTGGTCCTCTGCCAAGAGGCCCATGCCGGCAATCTGCTCGCGGATGACCGCCAACACCTCCTCGTCGTTGCCCGCGGTGATCGATTCGTCGATGTCGAACAGATCACGCCACCCGCCCAACACGTCGACAGCCGCATCCAGGTCGATCCCGTCGCCGGTGTCCGGCTCGACGGATTCGGCGGCCGGCGCATCGGGATCGGGCACCAGGGAATCCATTATGCCCACGAAGCCCACCGCCGCACCGGATTCTTGAAGAAGTGTCGCCATGGTCTGCGCGATGTAGCCACCGATCGACCACCCCAGCAGGTGGTAGGGACCGTCGGGTTGCACCCGCCGGATCTCGTCCACGTAGCGTGCGGCGAGTTCGTTCGCGTCGAACACGGACTCCTCACCGGCGGCGACGTGCGGGTCCTGCAGACCGTAGATCGGACGGTCGGTCAGATACGGGGCCAGACCTCCGTAGAACCAGGCTAGGCCGCCGGCCGGGTGGACCGCGAACAGCGGGGCTCGCGCGCCTTCCGTCCGGAGTGGCAGCAGCACGTCTCCGACGGACTGCCCGCCTCCGGTGATCCGGCGCGCCAACGCGCGCGGCGTCGCGTCACTGAACAACCACGCGAGCTCGGCCTCGCGACCCGCGGCCGCGAGGTGCGCACGAACACGAACGGCGGCCAGCGAATTGCCGCCGATATCGAAGAACGATTCGGTGGCACCGACCCGATCCACACCGAGCACCTCCGCGAATGCCGCCGCAACCGCCTCCTCCGCCTCGGTGACCGGAGCAACGTAGTCGGCAGTGTGATCGCTGAAGACAGGCTCGGGCAATGCCTTGCGATCGATCTTGCCGGCATTGTTCAGGGCGATCTGTTCGACCGGCATCCACACCGACGGAACCATGTAACCCGGCAACTCCGCAGCCGTCACAGCCTTCACCACGTCCAGATCGACTGATGCCGGTGCGACGTACCCGACCAACTGTTCACCGGCGTGGCCGACGGCCACGGCTGCGGCCGCGTGCACCACACCCTCAGCCGATGCCAGCACGGCCTCGATCTCACCCAGTTCGATGCGCTGGCCGCGCAACTTGACCTGGAAATCGGTGCGGCCCAGATACTCGAGCTCCCCGGCACCGTTCCACCGCACCAGATCACCCGTGCGATACAGGCGTGCACCGGGCTCACCGAACGGGTCGGCAACGAACCTCTCGGCCGTCAGCACCGGCTGCGATGCGTACCCACGCGCGGCCTGTGGCCCGCCCAGATACAACTCGCCGGCCACGCCACGCGGCACCGGCCGCAACCGCCCGTCCAGCACCAGCGCCGCCGTGTTCGGCATCGGCACACCGATCGGGACGACGGTCAGATCGCCGCTCAACGTGGCCGACTCCGTGTAGACAGCGCACTCGGTCGGCCCGAACAGGTTGGTCACCGAAAGCCCCGGCATCCGCGCGGTCACACGCTGATACACCGCAGGTGGCAACGCCTCCCCACCACAGAACATCCGCTGTACCGACGCGAACGCCTCCGGCCCGGGAACCGTGTCGAGGAACACCGAGAGCAACGATGGCACGAACTGCACCACCGACACCCGCTCGGCGACCATCAGTCGGGCCAGCGACACCGGATCGCGATGGGCGTCGGGTTCGGCGATCACCATCGTCTGCCCGAACACCGGCGGCCAGAACAACTCCAACACCGACGCGTCGAAGGTGTACGGCGTCTTGAACAGGAGCCGCTGCCCCGGTTCCTGCTCGTTCAGGTCGTTGAACCAGTCCAGGAAGTTTCCGACGGCCGAGTGCGAGACCGTCACACCCTTCGGCCTGCCGGTCGAGCCCGAGGTGAACAAGGTGTACGCCGCGTTCTGGGCGCGCAACACACCGCGCCGCTCACCGTCCGAGATCGGGTCGACGTCCAGATCGACCTCGACGGTCGCGTCCACCTCGCGAACCGACACCCGATTGCCCAGCGCGGCGACCGGCTCGGGCACCGCTCGTCGGGCCGCCACCAACATCAGTTCGACACCGGCCGTCGTCACCATGTACTCGGCGCGATCGACCGGCGTGTAGGTGTCCAACGGCACATACTGACCGCCGGCGGCCAACACCGCCTGCACTGCCACGAGCATCTCCACACTGCGATCGATGCACACACCGACCGGCACGTCCGGACCGATACCCGCGGCGATCAGCTCTCGGGCCAGCACCGCCACACGCGCACCGAACTCGCCGTAAGACACACTCCGACCCTCGAAGACCAACGCCTCGACGTCGGGGATCCGCGCCACTTGCTCGGCGAACGCATCGGCCAGGGTGGTCACCCTGCGACGGTGGACCGGCCCCGCTGCCGCCGCCAGTGCCGCCTGCCGCTCGCCGGCCGACATCCACGACCCGTCCCCGACTGCCGCCCCGGGATCTGCGGTCAACGCGTCGAGCAAGGCCACGAAACGGCCGCCCACCGACTCCAAGGTGGCCACGTCGAACATGTCCGCGGCACCCGTGATCGAACCCGCCCAGCCGCCACCGGTCGCACCCGTCATCAGCGTCACATCCAGGTCGAGCTGCGCCGGACGAGGCATCCCCTCGACCGGCGCGAGTGACAACCCCGCCACCTCGATGTCCGCCCGCGCGGCCGACGCCCCCGGATCGAACGAGAAGATCACTTGCACCAATGGTGAGAACGCTTCACTGCGCACCGGATCGACCGCCTCGACCAGCGCCTCGAACGGCACCGCGGCATGGGCGAACGCATCGAGGTCCGCGGACCGCACCCGCCCCAGCAACGCGTCGAACGACTCGGCCGGATCGACGTGCGTGCGCAGCACCAAGGTGTTCGCGAACTGGCCGATCATCCGGTCCAGCACCTCCTGGCCACGACCGGCGATCGGTGTTCCCACCACGATGTCGTCGGTCGCCGACAACCGCGCCAGCAGCACCGCGAACACGGCGTGGGCCACCATGAACGGCGTCATCTGACGTGCCTGCGCCAGGGCCGTCACACGCTCGGCGACCTCGGCCGGCACACCGAATTCGGCCTGCGCACCGCGGTGGGTGGCCACGCCCGGGCGTGGCCGATCGGACGGCAACGCCAAGACATCCGGCACCCCGACGAGCTGTTTCCTCCAGAAGTCGAGTTGGCGACCCAGGATCGAATCCGGATCGTCCGGCGAACCGAGCACCTCGTGCTGCCAGATCGCGTAGTCGGCGAACTGGACCGGCAGCGGCTCGAACGCCGGCTCCTGACCGGCGGCACGAGCCGCGTACGCGGCGACCAGGTCGGTGATCAGCGGCAGCACCGACTCACCGTCGGCCCCGATGTGGTGGGCCACCACCGCGAGCACGTGCTCGCGGTCGGAGATCGGCCACACCCGCACCCGCAACGGCCACTGGGATGTGACGTCGAAACCGTCGAAGGCGGCGGCTTCCAGGGCCTCCTGGGAATCCACCACCTGCCACACGTCATCGACGCGCTCGCCGACCGTCGCGGCGGGCGAGATCACCTCGACCGGCACACCATCCACGTCCGGGAACACCGTCCGCAACACCTCGTGCCGCACGATCACGTCGACCACCGCGGCCCGCAGCGCCGCCACATCCAGATCGCCGGACACCGTCATCACGGCGGGAATGTTGTACGTCGAATCCTCGGGAGCGAACTGATTGATGAACCACATCCGCTGCTGGGCAAACGACAACGGAATACGTTCCGGACGCGGAACCACCGCAACCACCGGCGGCAGGCCCGGATCGCGATCGGCGGCGATCGCCACCAACTCCCGCACCGACGGCGCCCCGAACAGGTCCCGCACACTCAATTCGACGTCCAGCACCCGCCCGGCGCGGGCGACCAACCGCATCGCCGACAGTGAGTTGCCGCCGGCATCGAAGAACGACTCCGCTGCCGACACCCGCTCGACCTCGAGCACCTCGGCGAACACCGCGGCCACCGCCGCTTCGGCCTCTCCTTGGGGAGCGACGTACTCTGCGGTCGCCACCACCGGTTCGGGCAAGGCCTTCTTGTCCAGCTTGCCGACCGGGGTCAGCGGCAACGCATCGAGCACCGTAATGCTCGCCGGCACCATGAACGACGGCAGTCGTGTGCGCATGTACTCACGCAGGTCGGCCACATCGACGGACTCGTCGGCCACCACGTATCCGGCGAGCGCCGACGCCACCGAACCCCCGACGCCGACGACGACGGCCGACTCGACCCCGTCATGAGCGCAGAGGACCGCCTCGATCTCACCCAGTTCGATACGCAGCCCCCGCAGCTTGACCTGATCGTCGCGGCGGCCGGAATACTCCAGCACCGGCTGTCCATCGGCTCCACGTCGCCATCGCACCACGTCACCGGTGCGATACATCCGGGAGCCAGCCCCGCCGAACGGATCGGCGACGAACCGCTCGGCCGTCAGATCTGGCCGATTCAGATAGCCGCGAGCCAGCGCCGGCCCGGAGACATAGAGTTCACCGTTCATTCCCACCGGCACCGGATGCAGCCGCTCATCGAGAACCATGAGCCCCGTACCCGGGATCGGTCCACCCAGCCGCACCGGCTCGCCCGGGCCCAGCGGACCGGTCAGGGCGACCGCGACGGTGGCCTCGCTCGGCCCGTACATGTTGACGATCGGCACCACCGGGGCCCACGCATCGACCAGCGCCTGCGACACCGCCTCACCGCCGGCACCCAGGCCGGTCACACCCGCTAGCGACGCCGGCTCCACCGTCGCCAGGACCGGTGGAGTCAAGAACACGTGCGTGATCTCGTGCTCCCGCACGAAAGTGGCCAACGGCTCGCCACCGACCACATCCGCGGGCCGGTACACCAATGTCCCGGCGTTCACCGTGGCCAGCAACAGCTCCAGGATGGACGCGTCGAAACTGGGCGACGCGAATCCGAGCACCACCGCACCGTCGTCGGCGTTCAGCGCCACCGACTCCGCCTCGGCGAAGGCCCGCAGACCCCGATGGGGCACGGCCACACCCTTGGGGCGGCCCGTCGAACCCGACGTGTAGATCACATATGCCACGTCGTCGAGCCTCGTCGACCCGGCCTCCGCGGCAGTCAGCGGGCCGTCTCCGAACTCGGCCAATTCGGCCCGGAAACCGGTGTCGAGCGGCTGCCACCGGGCGACGTCGGGCAGTCCGGAGACGTCGGCTCCGGCCAACCCGAGTCGGACCTGCGAATCGGCGACCATCGCCGCGATCCGCTCGGCGGGATAGTCCGGATCGATCGGCAGGTAAGCGCCACCGGCCTTCGTGATCGCCCAGATCGCGACCACCAGATCCGTCGACCGCCCCAGCGCCACCGCCACCGGTGAACCGCCACCGACACCGCGGGCCACCAGCCACCGCGCGAGCTGGTTCGAGTACCCATCGACCTCGGCATAGGTCAGCGACGACTCGTCGTCCCGCACCGCCACGCGCTGCGGTGCACGCAACGCGGCGAGCGCGCACATCTCCGCCAGGGTTTGCGGTGGCGGCGCCGTGCGGCCACGCACCGGCACCAGTTTGCGGGCCTGCTCGGCACCGACGATCGGCACATCGCCCACCGGCCGGCCCGGGTCGGCGGCCACTGCGCCGAGCACTGTCACCAACGCGTCCGCGAATCCCGCGATGGTCGCCTCGTCGAAGACGCCGGGCAGGTACTTGAGGGTGAGCAGCAGCCCGTCGGCGTGCGGTGCCACCGCCATGTTGAGGGGATAGTGCGTGGCATCGAGCGAGCTGAAGCCGGTGACCTGCAATCCACCGGCCGAGGCCGAGGCCGCCGACGCTTCGTCACCGGCGAGGCTGTCGGCGTCGACGGGGTAGGACTCGAAGACGGTGAGCGTGTCGAAGAGCACCGGTTGTCCGGCGAGCGCGGACAGCTCCGGTAGCCCGACGTGCTGGTAGTCCAGGACGACGGCCTTGTCTGCCTGCATCTTGGCGAGGGTGTCGCCGATCGTCTCGGTCGGATCGACGTCGACCACCGCGGGCAGGGTGTTGATGAACAGGCCAACCGTGTTCTGGGCCCCGTCGACATCGGCCGGACGCCCCGACACCGTCTCGCCGAAGCTCACGACCCGGTTGCCCGTCAGCCGCGAGACCAGCACCGCCCAGGCGAACTGGAGCACCGTCGCGGTCGTCACACCGAGTTCTCGGGCACGGCCGGCGATATCCGCGGTGAGTTGCGCAGGCAGTTCGACGGCGTGGTCCCGTGGCAGGTTCTCGACCGTCACGTCCGACCTCGTCGCCACCAGACTCGGCTCGTCGAGCGGGGCGAGTACCGTGCGCCAGGCAGCCAGCGCAGCGTCGTGATCGGTGGACGCCAGACGCCGGACATGATCGCCGAAGTCGGCACCGGTGTGTCCGGTGTAGGTCGTGCCGGTGGCGTAGAGCGCGAGCAGATCCGCCAGCACCAGCGGCCCCGACCAGCCGTCGAACAGGATGTGATGGTTGGTGACCACCAGGCTCGCACCATCGGCGTGGCGGACCAGCACGAGGCGGATCAACGGCGGCACATCGAGCTCGAAGCCGGCCAAGCGTTCGGCAAGCGCGATCTCGGCGACCGCTGCCTCGACGTCGACGTCCGCCCTGAGGTCCACCTCGCGCCACGGCACCTCGACCTCGGGCGGTACGACTGCCACCGGTGCACCACTGGGCGTCCGCACGAATCCAGACCGCAGTGCGGAATGGTGGTTCAGCAAGTCGCGCGCGGCACTCCGCAGACGATCGGCATCGACCGCTCCCGCCAGATCGAGCGTGGCCTGTGTGACGTAGACGTCGACGGCCCCCGCGCCGATCAGCTCCGACTGGAACAGCAGACCCTGCTGCAGCGGGGACAACGGCCAGATGTCGGCGCCGGGATAGCGTACGGCGAGATCGTCGAGATCGTCCTGGGTCACCTCCGACCCCGGTACGTCCGACGGCGAGAGGCCCGGATCGCCGATCTCGGTCGCGGCCACGACGCCGGCCAGCTCGGTCTGCCATCGAGACGCGATGTCGGCCACCGCCGAATCCATCTCGGGGTTCGCCGGGAATCGCCACCAGCTGACGATCTCGGGCCCGGCATCGCCCGGCACCACGCTGGCATTGATCGACAGCACGCCGGCCTGACGCAACCCTCCACCGACGAACGGCGGCAGCACCGGCGCATCGGATGCCGGCAACAGGCTCGTCGTGGTCTCGTGTTCGGTTGCGGTACCACGTCCGCCGAGGTAGTTGACGGCGATCGTCGGTAGCGGGCGCCCCGCCAGCTCCGAGCCGGCCACGTTCCGGAGAACACCGAAGCCCAGGCCGTGACTCGGTTGGCCGAGCCGCTCCTCTTTCGCGGCTTTGACCGCGTGGACGATGTCCGACGACGGATCGATGGCGACCGGCGCGATGGAGGTGAACCACCCGATCGTGCGGCTCAGGTCAGCGGTGCGCGGGTCCGCGCCGCTGTCGAGAACCTCTTCGTACCGGCCGTGGCTCTCGACCAGCAACGTGACGGGCTGGTCGTCGACGATGCCCCGGTCGTGCTGCCAGGAACGCACCGCCCGGGCCAATGCGGCGAAGAGCACATCTGTCACCGCACCGTCGAAGGCCTCCGCAACTCCGGTCAGCAACTGCTGGGCGAGTGACGATGCGATTCGGTGCGTCTGTTCGGCGGTGTCGGAGAACCGCGGCACCGCGAGGGGCTCGCCACCGAGCGGTGTCGGCCGTTGCGGCGAACGCGCCAGCCAGTAACCCAGCTCGTCGTCGAATGAGCGCCCGCCGGCAGCAATCGCGCCGAACCAGGCGCGCTGCGTGGTGGCCTCGGAGCGCAATTGCATCGGCTGCCCGGCCGAACGCTGGGCCCACGCCGTGACCAGGTCCTCGACGATGATCGGCCACGACACGGCATCGACACCCAGGTGGTGGATCACGACCACGATGCGGCCGACACCGGCCGCACCCCGGATCAGGACGACCCGCACCAGTTGGCCGGTCACCGGGTCGAGGCGACCAGCGGCCTCGGCGTGCGCCGCTCGCACCGCGGCGTCGAACTCGGGGCTGCCCGGCTCGGCGTCGCACACCTCGCCCGTGACCAGCGCGGCCGCGTCGACCTCGACTCCGGCCGTCAGCTTCCACCCGGATTCGGTGTGCACCAGCCGTGCCGCCAGCATCGGATGCGCCGCGACCAGCGTCTCGACCACCGCTCGCAGGCCTGCGATATCGATGTCGTCGCCGGCGAACAGAACCGCCGACTGGTTGAAATCGGCGAAGTCCTCGGGCTGTTGCGCGCCGTCGACCATCCACGTGACCATCGGGGGCAGAGCGATCTCGCCGCGGCCGCCGCCGACCGGCTCGTCCACCAACGGCAGGCGGGCGGCTCCGGTACCGGCGGCCCGGGCCATGGCGCGGACGGTCTGGTGCTCGAAGATCTCCCGGGGCGACAAGACCAGACCGGCTGCCTTCGCCGCGGACGCGAGCTGGATCGACATGATCGAGTCACCGCCGAGCGCGAAGAACTGGTCGGTGACGCTCACCCGCTCCAGACCCAGCAGGCCGGCCACGATCGTCGCCAGTGTCTCCTCGTCGGCCGTCGCCGGGGCCGCGAAGTCACCGCTGGTGAGAGGGGTCGGCGTAGGTAGCTCGTCACGATCGAGTTTGCCGCCGGGGGTCAGCGGGAGTTCCCGGATCACCAGTAGTTGGGCGGGAACCATATGTGCCGCCAAACGGCTCTTGGCGTGCGTCAGTATCGCTTCGGGGTCCACGTCGCCTCGCGGTGCGACGAGGTAGCCGATCAGCCGTTCCCGGCCGGGTGAATCCTCACCGCGATGTCCGAGCACGACGGCCTGGGCGACACCCGGCTGCGCGGCGAGCACCGCTTCGATCTCGCCGAGTTCCACTCGCTGGCCGTTGATCTTCACCTGGTGGTCGGCGCGTCCGGCGAACTCCAGGTCACCCGACGCGGTCAACCGCACCAGGTCGCCGGTCGCATACATCCGGCTGCCCGGCTCGTCGGCGAACGGATCGGCGACGAACGCCGTAGCCGTCAGTCCCGGCTTGCCGAGGTAACCCCGGGCGACACCCCTGGTGGACAGGTACAACTCCCCGGTGACACCGCGCGGAACCTGGTGCAGACGCGAGTCGAGCACCCGTGCGGTGAAGCCGCCGATTGCGCGGCCGATGGTGATCGGTTTGCCTGGCATCACGCGTGCCTTGGTCGCCCAGATCGTCGTCTCGGAGGGTCCGTAGAAGTTGAAGAGACGACGACCGCGCGCAGCCCAGCGCTCCACCAACTGCGGCGAACTCGCCTCGCCGCCTGTGGCGAGATTGCGGACCGTCTCGCCGAACGCCGGATCAAGGGACGCGAGAACCGACGGCGTGATGATCACGTCGGTGACCTCGTCGCGGACGAGGATCTCACCGAGCGCATCACCGGCGTAGCGCGACGGCGATGCGATCACCAGCGTGTGCCCGGTGGTGACCGCCCACAGGATCTCCAGCACCGACGCGTCGAAACTGGGTGAGGCCACATGGAGGATGCGCACGTCCGGGTTGTCCTCGCGCGACCCGCTGATACCTGCCAGGGCGGCCGCGAGGTCGACCATCCCGGTGTTGTTCACAGCGACCGCTTTGGGACGCCCGGTGGAACCCGACGTGTAGATCAGGTACGCGAGATTGGTCAGACGCACCGATCCGTTGCGGTCCTCGTCGACGATCGGTCCGTCGGGCGTCGAAGATGCTTCCAGCTCGCGCAGGTCGAACCACTCACACGCGCCACCGCGCGCGGAGTCGTCGTCTGAGGCGGTGATACCGAAACGCGCGTGCGAGTCGGTGAGCATGTAGGCGACCCGGTCGGCCGGGTAACCCACATCGACCGGGAGGTAGGCGGCACCGGACTTCATGACGCCGACCACCGCGATCACCGCTTCGATGGACCGCTCCATCGCGATGGCGACCACGTCGTCGGGCGCGACGCCCGCGCGCAGGAGCGCTCGTGCCACCCGGTCGGTCCGGGCCTCGAATTCCACGTACGTCAACTCGACGCCGTCGCATATCAGCGCCGGGTGATCCGGATCGAGGTCTCGCCGGTCGAGTAGGTCCAGGAGGGTGTCGGGCTCGGCGCTCCCACCGCGGACAACCGGGCGCGAGATCGCTGTCTGGGAAACTTCTGTCTGGGAAACTGCTGTCTGGGAAACTGCTGTATGGGAGATCGACGAGGTGTCTGTCGCCGGCGAGTCGCCGACGATGTCGATGTCTCCGATCGCGATGTCCTGCCCGGTCACGATCGCTTCCAGCGCGCGACGATAGGTGTGCGCGAAACCTTCGACCGTGCTCGCGTCGAACAGCGCCGTCGAGTACAGGAAGTCCACCGACATCGGGCTGGTCGCGGTTCGGCCTCGTGCCAGCACCGTGAGGTCGAACTTGGCCTCGTGGCCGTCGGCCGCGATCGGTTCCGCGGTCAGTCCGGCGACCGGCGCGGAGTCCTCCGATGGAGCGCCGTCGGTGTAGGTGAAGGCGATCTGCGCCAGCGGCGAGTACGACGACGATCGCGGCGGTGCGAGTTCCTCGAGGAGGTCGTCGAACTGAACCTGTGCGTTGTCGAACGCATCGAGCACGTCGTCACGGATCTCGCGGAGGAGCTCGTCCACCGACTTGCCCGGGGTGGTGTCCGTGCGCAGCACCAGGGTGTTGACGAACATACCGACCAACTCGTCGAGCTTGGCCGAACCGGTGCGTCCCGCGGTAGGACTCGCCACAACCGTGTCCGCGGTCGCGGCGAGTCGCGAGATCGCGACTGCCAGCGCACTGTAGGACACCATGAACGGAGTGAGCTGGTATCTGCGGCAAAGCTCGTCGATGCGGGCCGACAGGGCGTCGTCGACGGTGAGCGCCACGACATCGCCGCGGCTGTCGAAGACCGCCGGCCGCGGCCGGTCCATCGGCAGATCGGTCACCACGGGAAGTTCGCGCAGCCGCGAACGCCAGTAGGCCATCTGGCGTCCCAACGGGGAATCCGGGTCGCCGACGTCGCCCAGTGTGCGCTCCTGCCACAGCGCATAGTCCACGTACTGCACCGACAGAGGAGGCAGCGGGGGCACCGAGCCATCGAGGCGGTGCGCGTACGCCGCGAGGACGTCGCGCAGCAGCACCGGTGTCGACTCCCCGTCGAAGGCGATGTGATGCACGACCAGGGCAAGCTCGACCGTTCCGTCTTCGGCGCGGCGGATTCTTCCCCGGATCGGCAGTTCGCGTGTGACGTCGAACCCGGCGGCGGTCACCGCGATCAGATCGGCGGTCGATTCGACCTCCGCCCAGTCGAACAGGGCCAGCGCTTCGGCAACGGGCACCACCCGCTGGCTGACCGCGGACGCGTCGTGACCCGGGTACATGGTTCGCAAAACCTCGTGGCGGGCGATCGCGTCGTGGATCGCACCCGTCAGGGCGACGATGTCCACATCGCCGCCCAGACGCACTCCCATCGGGATGTTGTAGGTCGCCGACGTGACATCGAGCTGGTTGAGCAGCCACATGCGCTGCTGGGCGGACGACAACGGAATGCGATGGGGCCGCGGCACCACCGCGGTCACCGGCGGTAGGGCAGGTGACCGACCGGCGACTGCCAGCACGAGGTCACGAACGGTGGGCGCGTCGAACACATCACGCACCGACACCTCGGCATCGAGGGCCTCGGCGGTTCGCGCCACCAGACGCATCGCCGACAAGGAGTTGCCACCGGCATCGAAGAACGACTCAAGCACCGAGACGTTCTCGACGCCGAGTACGTCGGCGAAGACGGCAGCCACCGCCTCCTCGGCCGCCGATGCGGGTGCCACATACTCGGCGGTCTCGAACACCGGCAACGGTAGTGCGGCCCGATCGAGTTTCCCGTTGGCTGTCAGCGGCAGCCGGTCGATGACCATCACGAGGTCCGGCACCATGTAGCGCGGCACCCGCTCACCGACGCGGTCGCGGGTGAGCTGCGGTTCTACCGTCGTGCCGTGGTCGGCCACCACATAGCCGATCAGCAGATCACCACGATGGTCGTCGTCGATCACCCGCGCCGCGGCGCCCACCACACCGTCGACACCCAGCAGAGCTTCCTCGACCTCGCCGTACTCGATGCGGAAACCGCGCAGCTGGATCTGCCCGTCGACACGACCCAGATACTCGATATCGCCGCCGGAACGGCGCGCCAGGTCACCGGTGCGGTACAGCCGGCCGCCCGACCGGCCGAACGGGTCGGCGACGAACCGGGTGGCAGTCAGTTCGGGCCGATCGAGGTAGCCCTGCGCCAGCTGTGCTCCGGCAACGTACATCTCCCCGACGACGCCCCCCGGCACGGGGCGCAACCGGTCGTCGAGAATGTGGATCGCCAACGAACTCAACGGCCGGCCGATGAACGAAGGGTCTGCCGCCGACACGTCGGCTCGCCGGATGGGCCGGTGACTGACATGCACCGTCGTTTCGGTGATGCCGTACATGTTGACCAACTCGGCCTGGTCCTCGGGGTTCTCGTCGAACCACCGCCGCACCTGCTCGAACGCCAGTTCCTCGCCACCGAAGACGATGTAGCGCAACGCGAGTCGCGCGTCAGACCGCCGACGTCGCGCATCGATGAACTGGTAGAACGCCGACGGCGTCAGATTCAGGAATGTGACGCCCTCCTGCTCGAGCAGGCCCACGAACGCGTCGATGTCGCGTGCGAGGTCGCGGTCGACCACCACGACACGTGCACCCGACGAGAGCGGGCCCCACAACTCCCACACCGAGAAGTCGAACGCGTATGAGTGGAACAGGGTCCATACATCGTCGGGGCGGAAGTCGAAGTCCGACGCAGTGGCTCCCAGCAATGCGCCGACATCGCCGTGGGTCACCTCCACGCCCTTGGGCCGGCCGGTGGACCCAGACGTGTAGATCACGTATGCGCGCGCGGCCGGCGGAACGGGCACCGGCGTGAACACCGCGCCGCCGTTCGCTCGGGCCGTCTGTTCGACATCGAGGACCGTCACCGCGCGGATGTGCGACCACAACGCGTGGCCGGCGAGCGAGCCATCGGTGAGAACGACCCGCACCCCGGCGTCATCGACGATGTAGGCCAACCGGTCGACCGGATTGGTCACATCCAACGGCAGGTACGCGGCACCCAGCTTGAGAATGCCCAGGATCGACGCGACCAGATCGACCGATCGCGCGGTGGCGACACCGACAAGGTGCCCGGGGCCCACGCCGGCCGCGACCAAGGCGGCCGCGACGGCGTTCGAACGCTCGTCGAGTTCGCCGTAGGTCAACGACGCATCGCCGGCTGTCACTGCCGTCGCCGACGCATGAGCGGCGACCGAATCAGCGAAGAGATCCACCAGCGATCGACCCGCCGTCTCGGGTATCACCGGCGCCGGAAGCGCCGCCAGTGCGTCGCGCTCCCGGGGATCCAGCAGATCGACATCGCCGATAGCGATCTCGGGATCGGCGGTCACCTGATCCAGCACCGCCAGCAAGCGCTGCGCAAGCGCCTCGATGGTCGAGGTGTCGAACAGGTCGGTGGCGAACACCAGCGAGCCCGGCCACGCTCGGCCCTCCCGAACAGCGATCTGCACGCTGACGTCGTACTGGGCCGGGACCTGCTCGGGCACCATGCGCGCGACGGTGAGACCGCCGACGGCGATCTCGGGCACTTCCAACCCGTCCTGGGTCAGCGTCAGCACAACCTGTGCCAGCGGCGCGAACGCCTCGCTGCGCACCGGATCCACGGCATCCACCACCGATTCGAACGGTGCGTCGGCGTGAGCGAAGGCGTCGAGGTCGGTCTGGCGCACCTGGTCGAGGTACTCGGCGAAAGACACTTCCGAACCTGCCCGTGTTCGCAGCACGAGGGTGTTGACGAACATGCCCACCAAAGGGTCGAGCTCCGCCTGACCACGCCCGGCGATCGGCGTGGCCACACTCACGTCAGCGGTGGCGGCCAGCCGGCCCAGCACCACGGCCAATCCCGCGTGGAGCACCATGAAGGGCGTGACACCTCGCGACTGAGCCAGTTGCCCGATGCGCTGCGCCAGCGGCTCCGAGATCTCGAATCCGACGCGCGCGCCACGGTGCGAGGCGACCCGCGGCCGTGGCCGGTCGGTCGGCAACTCCAGCACGTCCGGCGCGCCGGTCAGCTGCGAGCGCCAATAGTGCAGCTGTCGGCCGACCACCGATTCGGCGTCTTCGGCGGAGCCGAGGACCTCGTGCTGCCAGATCGCGAAGTCCGCGAACTGAACAGCGAGCGGCGCGAATTCCGGAAGATCTCCGGCGACACGGGCCGCATAGGCCTGCGCCAGATCGGCAACCAGTGGCTGAATCGACTCACCGTCAGCAGCGATGTGGTGCACGATCACCGCGAGCACGAACTCACGATCCCCGGACTGCCACAACCGCACCCGCAACGGCCACTGCG
>NZ_JBSGIT010000042.1:0-22038 GCF_053605205.1 Gordonia sp. NPDC003950
GGGACTCGACCGGCGGATAACAACCCTACCAGCGGATGGGTGCTCGACCGACCAACGCGAGAACTGCTGCGAGGCAATGACTGACCTTCGATCCTTGGCCCACCGATAGACACCAGACCAACCAGCCCGCACCCGGCTCCGGCCGGGACCGCATCGGTACTTTGACAATTCCACAGAGAACCAGAAATGCCGGCGATAGGTGTCGCCACGCTCGACGGCCATCTCCTCGGTGGTGCGCAGCGCAACGACACCTCATTCCTCCGTGGTCGCGACGTCATACGACGGGCGCACACTAGGATCGGCTCCATGGAGATCCGTCGGCTGCGCCTGCTGCGTGAGTTCGCCGACCGTGGATCCATCGGGGCGGTGGCCGAGGCGATGCACATGACGCCGTCGGCGGTGTCCCAGCAGCTCAAGGTGCTTGCGGGGGAGGCGGGTGTGGAACTCCTCGAACCCGACGGACGGCGCATCCGCCTCACCCCTGCCGGGCAGGCGCTGGTGTTGCGGGCCGATGAGGTCATCGCCGCCGTCGACCGCGCCCAGGAGGAGATGGCCTCCTACGGTTCCGGACACTCCATGGTGCGACTCGCGATGTTCCCCTCCGGTGCATCCCTGCTGCTTCCGGCGGTGCTCGACAAGGCCGCCGAGTCCGGGATAGATGTCACCGCATTTCATCTCGACGTCGGATATCCCGAAGCCCCACCGGCCCTGGCCGATTTCGACATCGTCGTCACGCATCGCGACGAGCGGATGCCTGCGGTGACCGACCCTCGGGTTCATGTCACCGAGCTGATGCGGGAGCCACTCGACGTGATCGTATCCGGCAGTTCCGATTTGGCGCACCGAGGCACCATTGATGTGACCGACCTCGCCGACCGCGACTGGATCAGCGTCGAAGGCGGTTTTCCCGTTGACGATGTCCTGCTGTCGATTTCGGCCCTCACCGGTGTCGCACCGCGAGTGACTCAACGGATGCTCGACTTCACCACGATCGAGGCTCTCGTCGCCGCCGATCACGGCATCGCCCTGATGCCGCGATTCGCCGCTCGCCACCCCGGCGTCGTCCCGCTCGAACTCAAAGGGGTGCGCGCCGCGCGGGTCTACGAATCGCTGACGCGACCGCGCCCGCGAAAAGCGGTCTCCGCCATAGAGAATCACCTTCGGGAGGCGGTCACCGATCTCCCGGACAGGAGTCTCCACGAGGCAGGGCCGCCGCGGCGACCGACAAAGAAGATGACCAAACGGAAGGCGACGGAGAGTGACGACTGAACGCATCGTGGTGATCGGCGCCGATGCCGCCGGCATGAGTGCCGCACACCAGGCGCTCCGCAGCGCCGCAACGGCCGGCCGTGACATCGAGGTGATCGCGCTCGAACGAACCCAGGACACCTCGTACTCGGCGTGCGGAATACCGTATCTTGTTGCCGGACTGGTGGATTCCGAAGACGAACTGAGTGCACGCAGCCCCGAGCAGCATCGCGCCATGGGTGTGGACCTACGGATGGGTGTCACCGCCGAGCGGATCGACCTGTCTGTGCGACAGGTCGACGTCTCGATCAGTGATGCCCTCACCGGCGAAGGCCACTCGGACAGCGTCGCCTTCGACACCCTCGTCCTGGCCACCGGAGCACAACCCATCATCCCCGACTGGGCGCGCAACACCGACGGAGAACTCCTCCCCGGCGTGCAGGCCGCCAAGACACTCGATGATGCACGCTACTGGCTCGACCTCCTCGGCCCCACATCAGTCGGTGCAGGGCGTCGTGGCCTCGTCGTCGGTGGCGGCTACATCGGCATCGAGATGGCCGAAGCGCTCCTCGAACGTGGCTGTGCCACAACGCTGATCACGCGCAGCACCGTCATGAGCTCATTGGACCCGGAGATGAGCGATCGGATCGCGGACACCATGCGAGAAGCCGGCGTCGAACTCATCACCGGCGACATCATCGCATCCGCCGAACTGATGCCCGACGGCACCAAACGACTCACCACCCGCGACGGCAGAACGCTCGACGCCGACGTGGTGATGCTGGGACTGGGTGTCCGCCCGGCCACCGCCCTCGGCGCGGAGGCCGGATTGCCGGTCGGTGACTTCGGCGGCTACCGCACCGACGATCACCAGTACCTCGGCCACGGGGTCTGGGCGGCCGGCGACTGCTGCGAGGTCACCGACCGGATGACGGGAACGTCGGCATTCCTGCCATTGGGTACGCACGCCAACAAGCAGGGACGGGTGTGCGGATACAACATCGTCGGCGGCAATGAACGTTTCGCCGGTGCCCTCGGTACCGCGATCACCCGATTCCGGGCCGGGGGCGGCTACCTCGAGATCGCCCGCACCGGACTGTCCACCCGTCACGCCGCGGCCGCCGGATTCGATCCGGTATCGCTGATCACCGACTCGTCGACGGCCAGCGGATACATGAACGAGAGCTCACCGATCGCGATCGACATCGTCGCCGACCGCCACACCCGACGCCTCCTCGGGGGTCAGATCGTCGGCGGGCAGGCCTCGGGCAAACGCATCGACACCATCGCGGCCGCACTCTGGGGCGCGATGAGCGTCGACGACCTCGCCGAGATGGACCTCGCCTACGCACCGCCGTTCGCGACCGTATGGGAAGCGGTCCAATTGGCTGCGCGTCGGCTCGCCGAACGATTGTGAGACGTCGGCGCACACGTCCCTCACGGCCCGGTGCGGGGTTGTGCCGAACGAGAAACTAGGATATCCAACTAAATGGGATGCCCGAGCGGGAGTCCATGCGCACCAGGAGGCTGTTCATGACGGAAGCGAATCAGGAGTCGTCGAACCTGCAGGCGGCGCCACCCTCGGTCCTCACCGAGCGTCGTGGCCAGGTGGGGATCATCACCCTGAACCGGCCGAAATCGATCAATGCGCTCGACCATGAAATGGACCTGGCGGTCGAGGCGACGCTTAGGGACTGGGAGACCGACGATGCGGTCACCGCCGTGGTCATCCGCGGCGCGGGGGAGCGCGGCCTGTGTGCCGGTGGGGACATCATCGCGATCCACCGCGACGGCGCTGTCCTCAGCGACGGTCAGCACACCGACCACGACGCCGCCGACAGCCCGTCAGGGCGCTTCTGGCACGACGAATACCGGCTCAACCACCTCATCGCCGACTACCCCAAGCCCTACATCGCACTGATGGACGGCATCGTGATGGGCGGCGGCGTGGGCATCTCCGCCCACGGCAACACCCGCGTCGTCACCGACCGCACCCGCCTCGCGATGCCCGAGGTCGGCATCGGATTCGTCCCCGACGTCGGCGGCACCCATCTGCTCGCCCGAGTGCCCGATCACCTCGGCACCTACCTCGCGCTCACCGCCGCCCCGGTCAACGGCGCTGAAGCCATCGCTCTCGGCCTGGCCGACCACTACATTCCCGCCGACCGCCTCGACGAGTTCGTCGCGGCGCTCGCCGACCGGGCGGTGGCCGATGTGCTCGCCGAGTACACGGTGACGCCACCGGAGGCCCCGCTCCTGGAGCAGCGCGCATGGATCGGCGGCGCCTTCGCCGCCGATTCCGTCGGCGAGATCGTGGGCAACTGCCGCGCCGTCGGAACCGAGTTCGCCACCGCGACCGCCGATCGGATCGCCGGCAAGAGTCCACTCGCACTCGCGGTCACCCTCGCCTCGCTGCGTGACGCCGAAACCACGTCCACGCTGGCCGAGTCGCTGCGCCGCGAGTATCGCGTGTCGTTGCGTTCGCTGCTGCACAAGGATCTCGCCGAAGGCATCCGCGCCCAGGTCGTCGACAAGGATCGCAATCCGAGCTGGCAACCGGCCGATCAGGTCACCGACGCCCTCGTCGCCGATTTCCTGCGGCCACTTCCCGATGACCTGGAACTGACCTTCGACACCGCCGACGCCTGACGGCACCCTCCGGCCCACCGGACCGGTCACCCGACCCGATCACCCGACCCGATCACCCGAGGAACCACCCATGACCCAGAACCCGGAACCCCAGACCATTCTCGTCGAGCGCCGCGACCGCGTCGGCATCATCACCCTCAACCGACCCAAGGCGCTCAACGCGCTCAACACCGAATTGATGACCGAAGTGGTCGCCGCCGCAACTGCTTTCGACAAGGATCCGGACGTCGGGGCCGTCGTCATCACCGGATCGACGAAGGCATTCGCGGCGGGTGCCGACATCAAGGAGATGTTGTCGAAGACCTACTCCGACGTGGTGAGCGAGTCGTTCTTCGGCGCCTGGGACGATCTGTCGCGGCTGCGCACCCCGATCATCGCGGCCGTCACCGGATACGCCCTCGGCGGTGGCTGCGAACTGGCGATGTTGTGCGACACGATCATTGCCGGTGAGAACGCGGTCTTCGGGCAACCGGAGATCAATCTCGGCGTCATTCCCGGTATCGGTGGCTCGCAGCGCCTGACCCGCGCCGTCGGCAAGGCCAAGGCGATGGATATGGTCCTCACCGGCCGGCAGATGAAGGTTGACGAGGCCGAACGCCTCGGTCTGGTCAGCCGCGTCGTCCCCACCGAGGAGGCGCTCGAGGTCGCCCTGGAGGTCGCCGCGACCATCGCCGCCAAGTCGGCCATCGCCACTGCACTGGCCAAGGACGCGGTCAACCGTGCCTTCGAGTCCGGCCTCACCGAGGGAGTTCGCGCCGAGCGGGCATTGTTCTACTCGACGTTCGCCACCGACGACCAGACCGAGGGGATGGCGGCGTTCGTCGAAAAGCGCGATCCGAAATTCACGCATCGATGATCCGCACCGTCATACACCTCGGGTGAATCGGCCACGAACTGCGACGATGCGCTTCACGCGGACGGTATCGCATCGTAGGGTCGACGAGTGATCTCGACTGATGGCGCAGTGAGCGACCAAGGGGTGGCCCCCCAGCGTGCAGGACTCGTGCTGACCGCGTTGATCCTCGTCGCCGGTGTCGCCAACATCAATCTGGCCGTGGCCAATGTGGCGCTGCCCGACATCGGCAAGGCCCTCGACGCGAGTTCAACGCAACTCAACCTGATCGCGGTCGGCTACTCGCTGGGCCTCGCGGCGTCGGTGTTGTACTTCGGTGTTCTCGGTGACCGGTTCGGCCGGAAGCGACTCCTGGTCTACGGCATGCTGCTGACTCTCCCGGCGTCGCTGATCGCCGGTTTCGCCGGCGATCCCAACGTCTTGTTCGGTGCCCGTGTTCTCGGCGGTATCTCCGCCGGTCTGGCCTATCCGACGACGCTGGCGATCATCACCGCGTTGTGGACCGGTGCCCGGCGCACCAAGGCCATTGCCGCCTGGTCGGCGCTCGGAGGGGCGATCTCGGCCACCGGGCCGGTCCTGTCCGGAGCATTGCTGGAGAAGTTCGATTGGCATTCGGTCTTCCTGGTCACGCTTCCGCTGGCGGTGGTGGCGCTGGTCTCCGCATGGTTCCTGGTCCCGAGCGACGGCGGTGATCAGGCGGTCACCGTGGACAATTTCGGCGGGGTTCTCTCGATCCTGTTCGTCGGCGCCACCGTCCTGGCGATCAACTTCGCGCCGATGGACGACATGATGACCGCGGTGTGGATTCTCACGACCGTCGCAGCGGTCTCGGCATTGTTCTTCGTGTGGCGACAGTTGCGAATCAAGGTGCCGCTTTACGATTTCCGCATCGCCAAGCGGCGGACATTCTGGGTCGCCGCGGTCGGCGGCATCGTGGTTTTCGGCACCCTGATGGGTGCGATGTACGTCGGCCAGCAGTACCTGCAGAACGTCCTCGGATACTCGACGCTGGCGGCGGGTGCGCTCGCCCTGCCCGCGGCTGCGGCGATGATCGTCGTCGCGCCGCAGTCGGCCAAGCTCGTCGAATCCATCGGATCGCGTTTCACCCTGCTCATCGGATACGCCTTCATCATCTGCGGACTGGTCATCGCGTTGACGCTCTGGGGTGATACCGCACCGGTGTGGTCGGTGATTGCGGCTTACGTCCTGATCGGTGCGGGGGTCGGCTTCGCGGGGACACCGGCCTCCCACTCGCTGACCGGTTCGGTGCCGGTGTCGCGTGCGGGTATGGCCTCGAGTACCTCGGATCTGCAACGTGACCTCGGTGGCGCGATCATGCAGTCCATTCTGGGCGCGATCCTGACCGCTGGATACGCGAAGGCGCTGACCGAGAGCATTCAGGGATCACCCCATGCCGACGAGGTGAGCGCGCAGACGCAGACCGCACTCACCAAATCCTTTGCCAGTGCCGCCGATCTCGCACAACGGTATCCGCAGTACTCCGAACAGATCATCTCCGCCGCCCGTGACGCATTCGTCGATGGTGACACCCGCGCATTGGCCGCCGCGATCGGCATCGTCGGACTCGGTGCGCTGTTGGTGTTTCTCTTCTACCCCGACTCTGTCGGGGAGCGTGAGGCGATGCGCCGCTACGCCTCCGAACGGGATACGGTGTCCGAGGAGGCCTGAGCGGTCCTCAGGAGATCAGGTCCAGGGCTGCGCGCACCATGGCATCGGCGTCGATCCCGTGGATCCGATAGACGTCCTCAAGTGAACCCGACTGACCGAGATGGCTGACGCCCAACGCAATCGAGGCGACACGATTGATCGTGGGGAGGAATGCCAAGGTGTGCGGATGGCCGTCGAGCACCGTCACCATCGGTGTCGCGCGGTCGGCCGGGAAAACCTGATCGAGAATCCACGTCGGCGCGTCACCCTGCCCGCGTCGTGACTGGAATGCCTCGAAAACCTTCCCCGGACTGGTAATCACCACGACATCGCAGGCGATGTCCATCTGCGCCAGTCGATCGGCGGCGGCCAGGGCATCGGTGACCAGGGCGCCGACGGCAACGAGGGTGACAGCAGGATTCTTGTTGTGTCGCAATGTGTATCCACCGGCAACCACCTGACGTCGACGGCGTTCGCGGGCTGACGGGTCGGTCGGCACGTCGGCAAGCGCCTGCTGTACCGGCCGGGTGGACAACCGCAGATATGCCGAACGCCCGTCCGGGCGACCCAGGTGCGCAAGGCAATCGAGCAGGGTCCATTCGACGTCGACGGCGAAGGCCGGTTCATAGCTGACACATCCGGGTTGCTCCAGGCCGATCGACGGGGTCTTGATCGATTGGTGTGCACCACCTTCGGGCGCCAGCGTGACCCCCGCCGGGGTGCCGACCAGGATCGACTGGCCGCCCGCGTAGATGCCGTACGACCACGGTTCCAGTGCCCGTTCGACGAACGGGTCGTACAGCACGCCGATGGGGAGCAGCGGCTCACCCCACCGGCTCCAGGTGGCGCCGAGTTCGCCGATCAGCCCGACGAGGTTGGTTTCGGCGATGCCGAGTTCCATGTGCCGGCCGGTGGGACGTTCTCGCCAATGCATCAGGGTCTCGCGGTCGTCGTCGAACCAGTCGCGACGCTCGGTGGGTGACCACACCCCGACCTTGTTCAGCCAGCCGGCGAGGTTGGTCGACGAACTCACGTCGGGACTGACGGTGATCACCCGCTTCGCCACGTCGGGGGCCTGCCGGTTCAGGTCCAACAGCGTGCGCCCCAGAGCCGCCTGGGTTGTCGACACCGCCGGCGGGGTGCGGCCGATGTCGGCGGGCACTGTGAATGTTGGGAGCTGCCGGATCGGTTCTCGGCGCAGTTGTGCGGCGGTCGCCGCGCAGAGCCGGCCCGCGGCGGAATCCTCGGCGAACCGATGCCACGGCTGAGCCGGATCCTCACCCATCCGTGCTCCCAACTCGTCGAACTGTTCGACGGTCAGCAGCGACGAATGATTCTGCGGATGTCCCTGGGTGGGTAGGCCGTATCCCTTCACCGTGTAGGCGATGACGACAGTGGGGCGGCTGTCGTCGATCGCGTCGAACGCTGCGCGTAACGCCGACAGGTCATGTCCGCCGAGGTTGCGGATCGCCGCGTGGACTGTCGCGTCATCGAGATCGGCGATCAGCGTCGCGATCGCGGGCGCACCAGGTCCGTCACCGGGCAGCCTGGAGCGCAATTCGCCCACGTCACAACGCAATAGACGTTGATACTCCGGGTTGGACATCTCGGTGATCCGCGTCCGCATCGCGTCCCCGCCGGGACGATCGAAGAGCTTCTCGAGCAGTCGGCCCCATCGCACCGTGATCACCTGCCAGCCGGCGGCGGCGAACATCGCCTCCAGACGTGGGACAGCGATGTTGGGGACGACACGGTCCAGGGACTGCCGGTTCATGTCGACGATCCACACGATCTCACCGAGTTCGGCCACCGACGAATCGAGGATCGCCTCCCACACCGCGCCTTCGTCGAGTTCGGCGTCACCGACCAGGGAATACTGCCGGCCCGTTCCGCCGGTGCCGAAGGCGGTCGTCACATATCGGCGGGCGATGGCACCCCAGATGGGTGCGGTGGCACCGATACCGACCGATCCGGTCGAATAGTCCACGGTGTCCGGGTCTTTGGTGCGGCTCGGGTAGCTCTGCAGGCCACCGAACTCCCGCAGCCGGGTGAGGTGCTCGGCGTCGAGATCACCGAGTAGGTAGTTGATGGCGTGCAGCACCGGTGCGGCATGCGGTTTCACCGACACGCGATCGCCGGAGCGGAGTTGCTCGAACCACAATTCGGTCATGATCGACACCATCGAGGCGCACGACGCCTGATGGCCACCCACCTTGAGCCCAGACGGGTTGGGCCGAATCCGGTTGGCGTGATGGACGATGGCCGTCGAGGTCCACAGCACGCGTGCCGCGATCTCCTCGAGGACGTCGTCGCGCTCGCGGGTGACGTCGGTGTCCGGCGCCGAACTGGTGGTCATCGCCTGTACCTCCTGGTGATGCAGAATGATCCACAGTCTGGCGCCGGCCGTCCCCTTTGTGCCAGAGTTTCGAGGGGGATTGTGCAAAATGCCAACCCGGATGATGTCGGCGGTGAGGTGAGGTGATCAGAGTGCCCAAGGCATTCCGGTTCGACGGCACCGATCGGGGCATCCTGCGGGCGCTGATCCGGGCGCCGCGCGCGACGACGAGCGCGCTCGCCGAATTGACCGGCCTCTCACGCAACACCGTCCAGGCACGGATGGCGCGCTGGGACGAGGCCGAGGCGCTGCGGGGATTCGATCGGCGCATCGACCCCGAATTCCTCGGATACCCGATCAGCGCCTACGTCTTCACCGAGGTGACGCAGCGCCAACTCGCGCAGGTGTCCACCGCGCTCGTCCGGATCCCCGAGGTGATCGAGGTGCACGGACTGACCGGCGACACCGATCTGCTCATCCAGGTGGTGGCGCGCGACGCCGACGACCTGTATCGGGTGGCCGGGGTCATCCTCGGCATCGACGGCGTGCAACGCAGCAGCACCGCGCTGCGGATGCGTACCCTCATCGATTTCCGCGTCGACCAGCTACTTGACTGATCACGGCGACGGGAGTCGCGGCACGCAACCCACGCCGAATCAGTGTCCCCGAATCAGCGTCCCCCGGATCAGCCGACCTCGAACGCCGGACTGATCCCCACGAACGACTTCAGTTGACCAGCAGCAGATTTTGCGTCACCAAAGTACCGGATGCGGTGACGGCCCGTGGTGCCCTGCGGGATTCGCCAGAGGATGGTGACCGCCGATGCGGAGTCCTGCCCGGCCGGCCGGGCCCAGTGCAGTTCGCTGTTCCAGTCGTTGTCGTCCTCGGCGGTCACCCAGCGGCCGCCATCGAAGCGTTCGATGACGTAGTACCCGTCGGTGGGACGGCTTCCGTCGGCGCGGGTGCGATGCACCTTATTGCGCGGGTGGGCTCCCGAGAAGGTCACCGACACCGTTTGTCCCGCAGTATATGTCGCCTTCGGTGGGGAGGTGACCGCACCGAAGGTCGCGCCGCGAACGGGAGTGTCGGCGGGCACACCACCGAGCAGATCGGGTTGCAGTCCACTGGTGTCGGCCGGACGCGGACCGGAGCCGAGGGTGCGACCGGCGGCCATCGCGCGGGCGAGTCGGTCGAATTCCTGCATGTAGGCGCACAAAGTGAAGCGGCCGAAGAGGGTTTCCCCGCCCTCGTATTGCTGGGAGAGGTACTCCTCCGGGGTGGTCACATACTGGCTGTAGCCATTCGAATATCCCTGCAACAGCACATTTTCCAGGGGCACGCGCAGGGCGTCGGCGACGATCCGGCGGATGCGCAGGCCGGCCACGATGGTGAACTCGGCCGGCCCGGCGGCCAGCACGAGGTCGCCGATGCGGATCAGCTGGATCGGCAGGGTCTCCTGTATCCAGGGTCGCGGCGGCAGATAGCCGAGCGGGAAGAGGTCGAACTTGGGTGCCTGGATCTGCTGCGCCCACTCCGGTGGCGTGACATTCGTGTCGATGCCGAGTGCCCGCGCGAACGGCAACACCATGCCCTCGTGCAGGAAGCCCAACTGACTACGGGTGTTGTCCTCGGTGCTGGTCGCCGCGGCCCCGGCACCCATGATCGCCGGCGACGTTCGGGCCGCACGCCCGTCGGGGGTGTAGTGACCGTCGATGTGCACATCGGCCATGTTGATGAATCGGTAGGCGTAATCGATTCCACCGCTGAGGGTTCGGGCCGAACCGAGGGCGCGCTGTCCGGCCTGGAACTGCCGTTCGCCGATGATCGCGCAGTTGGCTCGCCGGTCATCGGTCGGTCCACCCGGATTCATCTTGCGCAGCCACAGGTTCGGCGTCATGTCACCGGCGTTGGTCTGAGGGAAGGACGCCACCACACCGGGGGTGCGGCTCTCGGCCAGATAGGAGGCGTACCCCTTGTTGTCGGTGGAGATCAGGGTATTGGCATCGGTCAGCGACGTGCCATGCGTGGCGAACCAGGTGATCTCACCGATGACATTGCCGCCCTGACGAAGTCGCAGTCCGGTCACCTGTGGGTCGATGTGTTCGGGAAAGTGGTTCTTGTCCGGTGCCGGGTTGTTGGTGAACGCATCCAACGAGCGGTTGGCGCTGGCGTTGTGCAGTTCGCTGTGCCCGATCTCGAGGGTGCCCGGCGCCAGCGACCGGTGTGCGGCGACGATGGCGTCGACGATCCCGTCGATCTCGGCGCGATACGAGTTCTCCCGATGGCCTAGCGCGGCAAGGACATACGCGTAATCCCAGGCGGTCCCGCCACACGAGTTGTGGTTGTGGGTGGCGTTGAGGTTGACGTTCTCGTCGGTGTAGGTGGAGCCGAACCGCTTGCGCAGTTCCCTCATCACGCCCACGCGGTGGGATTCGAAGATGAGGGCAAGGTCGGCGTTGACGAACACCACCCGTTTGCCGGTCGCCGCGTCGGCGATGATGTAGGCGCGAGCCCACACCCGTTGCAGCAGAACGGTTGCCACCTGTTCGAGGTCGGAGTAGCCCATCATGCCCTGACCGGCGATGGCGCCGGTGACATCACCCCGGCCGGCACCGACGAGATACCCGCCGCCCGTCGGTGCGGCTTGCGCGCCACCGGTACCGGTGGTGGTGGCGGCCAGCCCGATGGCACTCGCGCCGGCGGCCGCGGCACCGCCGAGGAATCCGCGCCGGGTGACGCCGGGTCGGTCCCGGTCGGGGCGGTCCCGCTCGGTGTGCGAGAACTGGTCGGTCATACTGTTTCCCCCTGTGGTGACGTGCCGGTCGCCTCGACCGGGTCGTACTCGGATACCGCGAGTGCGGCGAAGGTACCGGACAGCAGATCGATGTGGCGCCGCGCGGCGTCACCGTCGCGGTCGGTGAGCCAGGACAACGTCAGCCCGTCGAGAGTGGACGTCACAATGTGTGCCAGGTCGGTGACGGGCAGCGTCCACCGCATCGACATGGTGTCGGCGATGAAGGACAAGGCCTCGGCGACGGTGGCCCGGTAGGTCTGCCACTGGCGATGTGCGGCCGGCGGATCGTGCCGCATCGCGTGCGCCGCCACCTCGAGCAGGGCCAGTTCGCGGTCCGGGTTGCGTTCCAGCAGACGCAGGTAGGCGTCCATCGCCGCGGCCAAGACCTCCCGGAGGTCGCGATCGGGTCCGGACATTTCGACGCTGAGCAACGCGCCGCGGCGTTCGGTGGTGGTGATCTCCTCGATCACCGCACTGATCAGCGCGTCGCGGGAGGAGAAGATGTAGAACAGCGAGCCCTGCGGCATCCCCGCCTCACCGACGATGGCGCGGGTCGTCGCCGCGGCCAGACCGTCGCGCGCGATCACCCGGATCGCGGCGTCGATCAGTTCGGCACGGCGCTGGTCGAACGTCATCCGACGCATTCGAATCCCCCCGATTCAGGCCTTCCGCGTCTCCGCCGCAGGCCGGTGTCCGTCAGAGTTGACCGAGCGGTCAACTGATCGTTCGGTCAACTATGCATCAGGGGCCGCGGTTTGTCCCGGCAAACGGCGAAGTCTCCCTGGCCATGCCGAATCGTGCGGCGTACGCCCGGGTCGCCGCCACCCTCCGGATCCCGCAACGGCCGTTGGGCACCAACGGGCGTACGGTCGTGGGGTCGGACCACGTGTGGTTCGATCACCTCAACCCCGTTCGCCGGCCCACGATACGGAGTCTCATGAACCTGCGTCTGAAGAACCTGCCCGACGCACCGTACGGTAGCCAGTCGCCGTGCCCGATCCGCCTCATGACGCCGGTGCCCGCCCCATGAGGGTCGCGCTGCTGGCCACCTGCTTCAACGACACGATGTGGCCGGGCACGCCGCGTGCCACGGTTCTGCTCCTCGAGCGGCTCGGGGTGAGTGTCGAATTCCCCGTCGAGCAGACCTGCTGCGGGCAGATGTTCACCAACACCGGCTACGCCGACGAGGCCATCCCCGGTGTTCGGCAGTTCGCAGATGTCTTCGGGGATTACGACGCGGTGGTGGCGCCGTCGGCGTCGTGTATCGGGTCGGTGCGCCACCAGCACCCCGATCTCGCGAAACGCTCGCGCGATCCGGCCCTGATCTCGGCGGTCGCCGCCTACACGCCGAAGGTCTACGAACTCAGCGAGTTCCTCGTCGACGTCCTCGGCGTCACCGACGTCGGCGCCTACTTTCCGCACCGGGTCACCTACCACCCGACATGTCATTCGCTGCGAATGCTGCGGGTCGGCGACAAGCCGCTACAACTGCTCCGGGCGGTCGGGGGCATCGATCTGGTGGAACTGCCTGCGGCCGAGCAGTGTTGCGGCTTCGGTGGCACGTTCGCGATGAAGAATGCCGACACCTCGGTGGCGATGGGATCGGACAAGTCCGCGCACGTCAAGGAGACCCATGCCGAAGTGCTCGTCGCCGGGGACAATTCGTGTCTCGCCCACATCGGCGGGCTGCTCAACCGGGAACGCGCGGGTATCCGCATGATGCATCTCGCCGAGGTGCTCGCCTCGACCGATCGGGAGCCGGCATGAGTACGACCACCCCGGATACCCGCCCGGCACAGCATCCGCACGTCGGGGTGACCCGCACGTTCGTCGGGATGCCGAAGTTCCCGGCGGCGGCGCGTAACGAACTCGCCAACACCACGCAGCGTCGGAATCTGGCCCACGCCACCGGGATCATCCGCGAGAAGCGGGCCGGCGTCGTCGGCGAACTCGACAATTGGGAACAGTTGCGGCTGGCCGCCGAGGCGATCAAGAACCGTGCGCTGCGCAACCTCGACTCCTACCTGGTCGAATTCGAGGAGAAGGCCACCGCCGCGGGCGCCGTCGTGCACTGGGCGCGTGACGCCGAGGAGGCCAACCGCATCATCGTCGACCTGGTGCGCGACACCGGCGCCGACGAGGTGGTCAAGGTCAAGTCCATGGCGACCCAGGAGATCGAACTCAACGAGGCCCTCGCCGACGCCGGAATCGATTCGTGGGAAACCGATCTCGCCGAACTCATCGTGCAACTCGGCGACGACTGGCCCAGTCACATTCTGGTGCCGGCCATCCACCGCAACCGCAGTGAGGTGCGCGAGATCTTCCTGCGCCGGATGAAGGAGGTCGGGCGGCCGGCCCCGGACGACCTCACCGATGACCCCAGGCGTCTGGCGGAGGCGGCGCGCCTGCATCTGCGGGAGAAGTTCCTGCGCGCCAAGGTCGGGATCAGCGGCGCGAACTTCGCGGTCGCCGACACCGGCAGCCTCGTCGTCGTCGAATCCGAGGGCAACGGCCGGATGTGCCTGACCCTGCCGGAGACGCTGATCTCCGTGGTGGGTATCGAGAAGATCCTGCCGACCTGGGCCGATCTCGAGGTCTTCCTCCAGGTGCTGCCGCGTTCGAGTACCGGTGAACGGGAGAATCCCTACACCTCCATCTGGACCGGTGTCACCCCCGGCGACGGACCGCAGAACGTGCACATCGTGTTGCTCGACAATCACCGCACCGACGTCCTGGCCGACGAGGTGGGGCGAGATGCGTTGCGCTGCATCCGATGTTCGGCATGTCTCAACGTCTGCCCGGTGTATGAGCGGGCGGGTGGACACGCCTACGGGTCGGTGTACCCGGGGCCGATCGGGGCGATCCTCACCCCGCAACTGCGTGGCACCTCGTCGAAGGTCGATCAGTCGCTGCCGTTCGCGTCGAGCCTGTGCGGTGCCTGTTTCGACGTCTGTCCGGTCCGCATCGACATCCCGGACATCCTGGTGCACTTACGCACCCGGGTCGTCGACGAGAAGCGTGGCGGACTGCCGAGTGCAGAGGCCGCCGCGATGAAGGCGATGGCGTGGACCTTCGCCGATCACCGGCGACTCGAAGCGGCTCAGAAGGCGGCGACGACGAGTCACCGGTTCTTCGGCAGGCGCACCTCGATCGGCGCGCTGCCCTGGCCGTTGTCGGGCTGGAGTTCGGCCCGCGACGTACCCGTCCCGCCCGCCGAATCCTTCCGGGACTGGTGGAAAGCGAACCGTAGCAACACAACCGATGAGGCCAACGGAACCGGCGACACCGGCGGGGCGGGGCGTAAATGAGTGCGCGCGAGGACATCCTGGGCCGGGTGCGGCGCGCGATCGCCGACGTCGAC
The DNA here is from genome assembly GCF_053605205.1 of Gordonia sp. NPDC003950. Classification (NCBI taxonomy): domain Bacteria; kingdom Bacillati; phylum Actinomycetota; class Actinomycetes; order Mycobacteriales; family Gordoniaceae; genus Gordonia; species Gordonia sp. NPDC003950. The sequence continues at coordinate 14,909 of NZ_JBSGIT010000042.1, forward strand.
GACCAGCAGCGGCGCGACGAGATCGACTGGGGCTACGGCGCGGCGGTGTCCACGGGCGATCTCGATTCCGTCGAACGGTTCGCCGAGCGGGTCGCCGACTATCGGGCTGTCGTCGAGCGGGTACCCGCAGATGCGTTGTCGGACACGGTGGCTCGTGCGCTGGACGGGGTGGGTGGATCGGTCCTGGCCGATCCCGATCTGCGCGAGCGGCTGGCCCTCGACATCGCGTGGCGCGACGACGACGAGCTCTCGCCGGCCGAGCTGGATCGAATCGGGGCGGTGGTGACCACCGCCGCCGTCGGTATCGCCAACACCGGCACCATCGTCCTCGATCACGGTGCGGGCCAGGGACGGCGAGCGGTATCGCTGGTGCCCGACGTGCATGTGTGCATCGTCGATGCCGCACAGATCGTCACCGACGTACCCGAGGCGGTCGCCCGCCTGATCGCCGACGGCGCTGCCGGTCGGCCGCAGACCTGGATCAGCGGACCGAGCGCGACCAGTGACATCGAGTTGGACCGGGTCGAGGGTGTGCACGGCCCGCGGACCCTGCATGTGGTCATCATCGGTTGAGCGAGGCCGCCGCACTGATCCGACATTTGGGCTCCGACGCGGGGGCCGTGAGACGAATTGCGCTGTTAGTCTCATCACATTTATCTTGCCCCAAGTGCGGGTTGCGCGGCTGTTATGCCCATTGACCTGCGTAGATGTCCGGAATTGTGCGATGTGGCCGCAGCTTGCCGAGTCATCTGCTCCTCGATAGGTTTCGCGGCGTCACGTCGCGACCGTGCGACGGTCGGGGCGAAGCAGGGCGGGAACCATATGTCGATCACTCGACGCTCGGTCATCGGGCTCATTCTGGCGGTCATCGTCGCGGTGGTGGGGGCGCCACTGGCGAGCGGTCCGGCTCGCGCCGCCGACCTCGACCGCTATCTCGATCTCCCGCTGACCAATCGGTTCGCCGACAGGTCCGCCGGTGGCGTCAACCCCGCATTACCCACCGACGTCGCAACCCTGAACTCGCTCGTGGCCCAAGCGCATTCATCGGGCATCGACCCGAAGCGCTACGCCGCGTTGCTCTTTCAGTGGCGGCTCGTGCAGGCCACGTCGACCGCCGGTATCGACCTGGCTGCGTGGGATCCGCAGAAGGGATTCCACGCCATGCGCGGCAACATGATCAAGTCCTATCGGCTGTACGAGGACCTGCAGATCGCGCACAAGAATCTGCAGTGGTCGGGGATGGCCGGCCTCGTCGGCGCCGACTTCGGTGGTGGCATCGCCGACGTGGTGCTGCTCGGTGATGTCTACGGAATCTCGCAGCTGCAACCGCTGGCCGCCCAGATCATCGAGGCGACAACCGATGCCGCGGGACCGGGCTTCCTCGGGATCTTCCCGAAGGGGCTGCAGACCCTGGCCTACTCCGCCGACAAGATCACCCCCGCCGACCTCGACTGGTTCGCCAAGCGGATCCTTGTCATGCAGAAGGCGATCTTCAGTGACCTGATGCCGCTGCACATGGCCTACGTGCGCACCGGCATCGCCGGCATCGAGGAGCTGCACCGGGCCGGTCTGCTCGACGACTCCGTTCTCGCCGCGTGGCGCGACATCGACTCGGGCGACGCATCCCGCATCGCGCAGGGCAACGCGACGCTGCTCCGTCGGGAACAGTTCAACGTCGTCGGCTGGCAGTTCGACAACGTCCGCAACTACCGCAAGGCCGACGGCGTCGGCGCCGCCCTGACGTACGCGATGACGCTCGCCGGATCGCCGTCCATCGCGGGCGTGCCGGCGCTGCGGAACTTCATCCCGTTCACCTACACCGCCGAGCTCGCCGACGGGCGCACCCTGAGCGTGCAGACGCCGATCGCCAACTGGGACTGGTCGGTGTTTGACCTGCGGTGGAAGTACGTGACCACCGAACTGCTGCCCCGCTACCAGAACATGGTGACCAACCACTGGTCCGAGCTGGTCGCGACCATGAAGGTGCCCTACGAGACGCAGTTCGAATCGCATCGGCCGATCTGGAACCTGCACAAGATCCTCGGTGACGCGGCGGCGCACACGGTCGTCACGGTTCGCTGAGCCGATTGGAATCCCGATGGCGATGGCCGACGTCGGCGACTACGGGCGAACTGTCGCTCCGTGGAGTCCGCCCAGCTGACACTTCGTCGCTTGCCGGTCGGCGGCGGGCACAGCACAGTGTCGCCATGACTGCTTCACCCACCGACACCGTCGACGACACGGCCGCCCTCGGCTACGGCACCAAGGTCCTCGCGGTCGAGCCCGGCGGCAACGAACCGATCCCGCTCGAGGCCCGCCACGGTAAGCCGCGCGGCCTGTTCTGGACGTGGACCGCCCCGAACCTGGAGTTCGCGACGATCTTCGTCGGCGTCATCTCCGTCGCCTACTTCGGGTTGTCGTTCTGGCAGGCGGTCGCGGCGATCGTGATCGGCAATCTGCTCAGTGCCGTCGCCCACTTCCTGCTGTCGGCCGAGGGGCCGCTGCACGGGGTGCCGCAGATGGTGTTGGGCCGCTTGAGTTTCGGTCACAACGGCAACATCCTCCCGGCCACCTTCATGGCCGTCATGTGCGGCGTCGGGTGGTTCGCCACCAACAGTGTCAGCGGCGCCTTCGCCCTGTCGACACTGTTCGGCCTGACCCCGCTGGTCGGCCTCATCGTCATCGTGGTGGCGCAGACCGCGTTCGCGTTCTTCGGCCACAACCTGGTGCAGCGTTTCGAACGCCTCGCCGCCCCGGTGCTGGCGGTGATCTTCCTGATCGGTGCGGTCATCATCTTCAGCAAGTCGCACCTGTCGGCACCGGCGGCCGACGGCGGATTCTCGATCGCCGGTTTCTTCCTGACGATGGGCGCCGCATTCGGCTACACCGCCGGCTGGACGCCGTACGCCGCCGACTACACCCGGTACCTGCCGCCCACCGTGTCCAAGGCCCAGACCGGACTGTTCGCGTCGGCGGGTCTGTTCCTGTCGTGCACCGTTCTCATGGTGGTGGGCGCGGCGTCGATGACCATCGGCGCACCGACCTCGGACAACCCGACCGAGGCCTACACCTCCCACTTCCCCGGCGCCATCGCGAATCTGACGCTTCTGGCCATCGCGGTCGGTGCCGTTGCGGCCAACGCCATCAACGTCTACTCCGGTGCGATGGCCTTCGTGACGATGGGCTTCAAGCTGCCGATGAACGCGCAGCGTGCCCTGGTGTCGGTGTTCTTCGGCATCGTCGGCTTCCTGGTCGCCTGGTGGGCGCTGGCGGACGCGGCCGCATCGTATGAGGCGTTCCTGCTGCTCGTCGCGTACTGGATCGGACCGTGGCTCGGTGTGGTGTTCGCCGACCGTGTCCTGCGTCGTGATCCGCCACCGTTGGCGCTGCTGTATGACCGCAAGTACACGAACTGGGGAGGCGTCGCCGCCTTCGTCATCGCCCTCGTCGTCTCGGTGCTGCTGTTCTGCAACCAGGAACGCTTCGTCGGCTACGTCGTCCGCGCGGTCCCCGAACTCGGAGACATCGGCGCATTCGTCGGATTCGTGATCGCGTTCGTGGGGTATGTGATCCTGGCCCGGTCTCGCGTCGAGGCCTCGCAGCGGCAGTCCACCTGACCGCGGCTTCCGAGCCTGGGGCCTCCTCGATGAGCGGCATGCTCGTCGGGGAGGCCCCGTTCCATGAGGCGGGCTCCTGGGTGGGCCGGGCGACCTCAGGGCCGAACCCTCTCGGCCTGAAAGGTGCTGATGGCCAACAACATCGATCCGTAGATTGCCGGAGCGGTGGGATCGAAGCCCAGAAGCCCACGAATCCGATCCAGCCGTTGGTACAAGCTTTGCCTGCCGATGTGCAGCTCCTCCGCGGAGCGGGTCGCGCTGCATCCGTGCCGGAGGTGGACGTCGAGTGTGGTCACCAGTTGCGCCGAGGTCGCCGCATCGTGAGTGGTCAGCGGCGCGATGAGACCGAGGAGTTCGTCCCGCAGGGGTGTCGGCAATGACCTGGCCGTCGACTCGACGAGGAGTTCACGACCGGTCACCACACCGTGGATTCGTCGGAGATCACCTGCCATGTCCAGTCTTTCCGAACACGTGTGCAGTGCGTCGGAGAGCGTCGAGGCCGGTCCGGAACCGGATCCGGTGCCGTGGACGGGATGCCCGTCGCCGACCACCGCTTCGAATCGGACGGCCTGGGAGCCGCCCTCGATCAACGCTTCGCGCACCTGCGTGACGGGATCGGTGGTGTCGGCCGATGCGGCGACGAGTGCGTAGGTGGTGGCGTCCACGGTGGCGTGGATCAGCCCACCCAGGTGCGACGCCGCGCGGGTGAGAGCCGCGTCGGCCATCCGTGAATCGGGGGAGTGCGCCGCGACGGGTACCAGGACCGTTGTGTCCGACACCGCCAATCCGGAACCATGCAGGCGTGCAAGCAGATCCGCGCGACGCAGCGGATGGCGTCCGACGAGGTCGGTGATCAGTCGGGCGCCCAGCGATGATCTGTTGGTGCCGGATCGGGTGAGTACCGCGGCCAACGGTCCCGCGCCGGTGCGTAACAGCAGGTCGATACTCGCCGCGGACGATGCGGCCGGGTCGGTGCCGGCGTACAGCCGACCGATCTCGCGGCCGCGCACCAGGATCGGCGTCGAGGCGACCGCCGTGTCGACGGCTCGCCAGGCCGCGCGATCATCGTCGACGCCGTGAGTGGAGATGAGCGCTCCGCCGGAGCCCACCAGCACGATCGGGCACCGCGCTGCGGCGGCGATGTGATCGATCATCGCGGCGGTGGCGCCGGGGGCCGTGAGGTCGTCGTGCAGCAGTGCGTCGAGTTCGCTGCGTAGCCGGAGGTCGGTCACCTCGTCGGACACGATCGCGGTGTTGGCGGTCCGACAGACCTCGATGAAAGGCACCACGCGGCGCAGTTCCACGATGGGCAGGTGCGCGGCCGACCCTTCCCGGATCATCTCCTCGGGGATCGCGTCGAAGGTGCGGCCGATCTCGAACGCGAGGCCCGCGACCCCGCGGTCGGCGAGGTCGCGGACATAGTGTCGACGTGTGCCGGCGTCGAGCCCGGCGAGGCCCAGGCCGGTGGTCAGCAGGAGTTCACCACCGGCCAGCAGGGGCCCGATCTCGAAGATCTCGCTCGAGTGCACCCAGGTGACCGCCGAGTCGAGGCGATCGTGCGCCGTGAGAACCCGCGGGTCCGCGCGGTCGAGATGCCGGTCGATGACCTGACGCAGGGTCGGTGGTGTGATGGATGCTGCGGGCATGGGAGGACGATATGCACTCCCGCGGGCGTTCGCGACCGGACGAATTGTCGGTTGAGGTCGGTGGCTGTCGGCGGCAGTCTCGAGGTCATGTCGACCTCCGCCCCGACCGTCGCCGCGGGACTCGATCCGGCGACTCTCCTCGACGTGGCCTTTCGGCAGGCGCGAGCCGGCCTCGCGGAGGGTGGTATCCCGATCGGGGCCGCCCTGTTCTCCGCCGACGGCACCCTTCTCGGTGAGGGGCGCAACCGGCGCGTCCAGCATGATGATCCGTCGGTGCACGGCGAGACCGACGCCTTCCGGGCCGCCGGACGTCAGCGCGACTATTCGTCGACGATCATGGTCACCACGCTCGCGCCGTGCTGGTATTGCAGCGGACTGATCCGGCAGTTCGGCATCGGGACGGTGGTGATCGGCGAGAACCGGACCTTCGCCGGTGGCGAGGCGTGGTTGGCCGGCCTCGGGGTCGATGTCGTCGTCGTCGACGACGATCGGTGCGTGTCGATGATGACCGACTTCATCGCCGCGAATCCGGCGCTGTGGAACGAGGACATCGGAGTGGCCGATGACCGGGATGACAACGGAGACGAACGATGACCGCCGCACCGGATACGTCCTCGTCGATCACGTCTGTGGACAGTCCGATCCTGACGGTGGATCTGTCTGTGTGGCGAGCCGGTGGGGCGGCCGCGCAGCAGGTCTGTGCTGCCGTCGACGAGTCGTTGCAGAAGGCCGGGTTCCTGTTGGTGACCGGGCACGGTGTCGACCCTGCGCTACCACGCGAATTGCGGAGCGCCGCACGCGAGTTCTTCGCGTTGCCGGCAGATATCAAGCAGCAGTACGCAGTTGGTGTCGGCGGCCGGGGCTGGATCGGTCCGGGACTCGAGGCGAATGGCTACTCGGAGGGCACCGAGACGCCACCGGATCTGAAGGAGACCTACAACTCGGGAGCGCAGACGCGGGTCGGGATTCCGGAGATCGACGACTTCTGGTTCGCCCCGGACGTGTGGCCGCAGGAAGCTCCTGGACTGCGAGAACTGTTCACCGCGTGGACAACCCAGATGAAGGCGCTGTCGGACGACCTGCTGGCCTTGATGGCCTCGGCCCTGGGGATGGACGGTGACGAGAATCCGTTCGCGGGCCTGGCGGCCAATGCCACCTGGACGTCGAACATCAATCACTATCCGCCGATGACGGATGTGGGTGAACCCGAACCGGGACAGTTCCGCATCGGACCACACACCGATTTCGGTACGGTCACCGTCTTGGATCGGGAGCCTGGCGCCGGTGGTCTGCAGGTGTTCAGCGACGAGAGTGGTTGGGCCGACGCACCTTACAATCCCGATGCGTTGACCATCAACATCGGTGATCTGCTCGAGTACTGGTCGGGCGGCCGTTGGCCGGCCGGTCGGCACCGCGTACTGCCGCCACAGCCCGACGCACCCGAAGAAGATCTCGTGTCGCTGATCTTCTTCTACGAACTCGACCACGACGCCGTCGTCACCCCGCTCGGGGAGCCTATCGGCCATGACTCGGGCCGTCCACCGGTGGTTGCCGGCGAGTTCATCAAGGAGCGGTTGGACGCCATCACCTTCGGCTGAGCGGATCATCCGCCGACGTGTCGTGTGCTGCGCACCATTCCGGCAGGAAGGCCGTCGAGCAGGTGACACGTCGTTGCGGGCGTTCATATTTCACTCTGGAGTTGTCAAAGAACGGATGCGGTCCCGGCCGGAGCCGGGTGCGGGTTGGTTGGTCTGGTGTCTATCGGTGGGCCAAGGATCGTAGGTCAGTCATTGCTTCGCAGCAGTTCTCGCGTTGGGCGGTCGAGCACCCATCCGCTGGTAGGGTTGTTATCCGCCGGTCGAGTCCT
>NZ_JBSGIT010000043.1:0-19217 GCF_053605205.1 Gordonia sp. NPDC003950
GCTGGCCGAGTGGGTCGGAGCTTGCGGAGCCCCGTATCGAGGCCACGTGAGTGGAAGCTGTTGCTTGGGTCGAGCTTTCGGCATGCGGGAGTGGTCTCGATACGCGACGAGCTCGCTTCGCTCGCGCGGCGCACTCGACCAGCGGGGGAGGTATTGCGCTGTCGGGTTGCGGAAGTGGTCTCGACCTCGACAAGCTCGGCCCGGCGGATACGTGACGGGCTCGCTTCGCTCGCGCGGCGCACTCGACCAGCGGGGGTTGCGAAGGTGGCCTCCACCTCGACAGGCTCGGCCCGGCGGATACACCGACTCGCAAGCTCGTCGGCACTCGACCAGCGGGGAAGCTGCTGCGTGCGTTGCGTTGTCGGTTGCGGAGGTCTCGACTCGGTCCTCCGCTATCGCTCCGGACCGGCTCGACCAACGGAAGGGGGCGGCTCGACCAACGGAGAGTGGACCGGCTCGACCAACGGGAAGAGGCGGCTTGATTAGCGGGAAGAGGCGGCTACTCGACCAACTCGGTCGAGGTGGTCTCGATGTTCGGGGGCTCGCGCCGCGCGGGCCGCATCGTGACTTCCAGGACGATCAGCACCAGTATCGCGATCGCCACGGTCCAGATGACGACCAGACCGGTCGGGTAGTTCCAGAACATCAGGATCAGGGCGCCGACGGCGACCACCGTGATGCGCAACGGGATTCGTGCCTGCCAGAGTGTGTGTTCGAACGCGTTGGGGGGCCGCTGCGTACGCTTCGAGTCGAGGGCGCCGACACCACGGGTGAAGGCGCGTCGGGTGGCCAGCGCCGAACGGGAGCCGCCGGCGAGGTACGCGGCGATCGTCACGACGAGGGCGAGGACCGCGACGGCGCGCAGGGCGAATCGCAGCGGCGCGATGACGGTGTCGAAGATCGCCTGGGCGGCGTCGGGGGCCAGGACGTCGGCGGGAACCTCGTTGAGGTAGATCGTCCGGCCGACGAGGATGCCGATCGCCAGCAGCAGCATGCTGAACAGGATGGTGAGACCCACGATGGCGGTCATCCGCAGTCGCCGGCCCGAACCGATCAGGGCGATGGCGGCGAGGGCGCAGGCGATGCCGATCCACGGCAGCACCGTCGCCACCTTGTCGAGCGCATTCACCCAGCGATTGGCCTTGGCCAGCTCCGGCGACCGGAAGATCACGAACTCCTTGTCGACGTTCGGGATGTTCGTGGCGAAGGCGAAACCGCGCTGCTCGAGCCGGTCCTGCACCTGGGTGATGATCGGGCCGAGCTGGATGCTGATGGTGCCGTCGGGGTCGATCTCGACGGCGTCGCGATTCGTGTTGCCGGTCACGGCCGCCACCACACCCTGATGGGCCGCGCGGTTCGCCGAGACCCACAGATCCCGGAAGGTCGGCGACCGGACGAAATCGGTGACGGTCTGGTGAACGAACGACTGTGCCTGCGAGGCGATGACCGGCGCGAGCCCGACCAGCGCATTGTCGAGGTGCGGGCGCTCCGCCGGGGTCAGATCGACGAGTTGCTGCAGCGCCGCCGTCGTCGTCCCCTCGATGTCGACCTGATCGTTGATCTGATCGGTGACGATGGTGATGACCTGGTTCTGCACCGCGGTATTCGACGCCAGCGGCGCGACGGTGTTCACGTAGTGATCGGTGTCGAGGATCTGGCTGCGCACGAAGTGGGTGGTGACCGACAGGATGGCGCACACCGCCACCAGGAGCAGCAGGATGCCCGAACCGATCCGGCGCCACAGCAGTCCGGACGGTCCCTTCCGAACCGTGGTGGGCGTCTCCTCCAACTCGGCGACCTGAGCCCGCAGTCGCTCGAGTTCGGCACGTTCGTCAGGGTCGAGGGGACGTGGCTCCTCCAGGGTCATGCGTCGACGATCCCACGCGGTGCATCGGCGCACACCATCCGGATCGGATGAGTCACGGAGAGGCGGTTCACCCGGCGGAGAGACCCCCGGCCGTTTCGCGGACCGGGCACTCGGTGCGCGTGTAGATCGTCGGCATGCACAGGTTGCAGTGAATGCACTGCGACGTGGTCGACGGATCGGCCTGAATCCGTTGGGGCAGATCGGGTTCACGAAGCAGGGCGCGGCCCATCGCGAGGAAGTCGAATCCCTCGGCGAGAGCCGAATCCATCGTCGCCCGGTCGGTGATGCCGCCGAGCAGGATGATCGGCAGATCCACCGCCTCGCGCAGCCGCCGGGCCAGTGGGAGAAGGTAACCCGGGTGATACTCGTACCGTTTGAGGAAGAACGGTCCGGCCGCCTGCAGCCCCCACTTCATCGGACCCCGGAAGGCACTTGCGAATGCGGCCCGCGGTGCCTCACCGTGGAACAGGTACATCGGATTGAGAAGTGAACTGCCCGCGGTCGGTTCGATGGCGTCGATGAAGCCGTCCTGCTCGAAGAGCCGGGCCACCTCACAGGCCTCGTCGACGTTGAAGCCGCGCCACCTGCGCGCCGGCGCGCCCACCGCGCCGACCCCGTCGTACATGTTGAGTTTCGCCCAGACCGCGACCTCGCTGCCGACCTCCTCGCGGACCGATTCGAGAACCTCCCGGGCGAAACGCGCCCGGTTGACCAGTGCACTGCCGTATCCGTCGCGTCGCCGATTCAGCATCGGTGACAGGAAACAACTGATCAGATAGTTATGGCCGCAATGGATTTCGAGTGCGTCGAAGCCGGAGTCCACAGCGATACGAGCGGCGCGTCGGAACACCGAACGCAGTCCGGCGATGTCCTCGACGGACGGCGCGTGTGTCATCGACATCCCCATCGGCGCCGGAATCCGGGAGGGCGCAAGGGCTCTGGCGCCGTTGGAGATCGAGTTGGCCACCGGTCCGGCATGTCCGAGTTGGGCGGCGGCCAACGCTCCCTCGGCGTGGATCGCGCCGGTCAGTTGCGTCAGTCCCGGTGCGGCGTCGGGGCGCAACCAGATCTGATGGCGGTCGGTACGGCCCTCGGGGGAGATCGCGCAGTAGGCGACGGTGCTGATTGCCACCCCGCCGGCGGCGACCTCCCGGTGGAAGTCGATGAGGTCGTCGGTGACCAGCGCATCGGGAGTGCGGCCCTCGAAGGTGGCGCATTTGATCAGCCGGTTCCGCAGACGCAGGGGGCCGAGCGTGGCGGGAGCGAAGGGATCGGGAACGGCAGTCATGATGTCTCCTCGATGGGTGCGCCCAGGCCGGCGACGACGAAGCCTGCGAGAGCTGTGACCGCCCCCGGCGACAGGGGTCTGCTGCCGCCGAAACGCGTGAGAATGAGGGTGAAGGCCAGGGCCCAGCGTTGCCGGGCCGCGCGTGCGTCGAGACCGGGGGTGATCGCGAGCAGCAGATCGGTCCAGTCGTCGAGCCGGAACCACGGGCGCGACCATCCGGCCTCGGGATGATCGTCGACGAAGCGGGTCAGCAACCGCAGATGCAGATGTCCGGTCGGATCGGCCTGCAGGCGCACCAGTGGGTCGATGATGAGCTCGACGATCGCGGCGATGCTCGTCGTCGACGGATCGAGGCGATTGAGCGGGTCGGCCCAGATCGGACCGAGCCGGTGTTCCAGCAGGGCGGTGACCAGGTCGTCCCTGGTGCCGAAGTGATAGTGCACCGCAGCTGGATTGGCTCCGGCGGCCGAGCAGATCGCCCGCACCGACACGGTCTCGAACCCGTCGGACAGGAACAGGGTTTCGGCGGCGGTGAGCAGTCGCTCACGGGTCGTCGCCGAACGTGTCGGGGCCATGGCAACTGATCCAAACACATCCCCATCATCGTTTCAATCATTGATTGAAACCTGTTTCGATTACCGGCCGGTACCGGGGACGTCATGCGCGATGATCAGGCACCGACGTAGGGTGGTCGACGTGGCTGAACACTTTCAAACAGTTGTCCTGGGTGCTGGTCCAGGTGGGTACGTGGCCGCGATCCGGTCCGCCCAGCTGGGCATGAAAACTGCCGTCATCGAAGAGAAGTACTGGGGTGGTGTCTGCCTCAACGTCGGATGCATCCCATCCAAGGCGCTTCTCCGCAATGCCGAACTCGCCCACATCTTCAACCATCAGGCGAAGACCTTCGGAATGTCCGGTGACGTCTCCTTCGACTTCGGCTCGGCGTTCGACCGCAGCCGCAAGGTCAGTGACGGCATCGTCAAGGGTGTCCACTTCCTGATGAAGAAGAACAAGATCACCGAGATCGACGGCTACGGCGTCTTCACCGACGCCAAGACCATCGCCGTCGGCGATCGTGAGATCACCTTCGACAACGTCATCATCGACACCGGCTCCACCGTCAAACTGCTGCCCGGCGTGGAGCTGTCCGACAACGTGGTGACCTACGAGACGCAGATCCTCACCCGCGAGCTGCCCTCCTCGATCGTCATCGTCGGCGCCGGCGCCATCGGCATGGAGTTCGGGTACGTGCTCGCCAACTACGGCGTCGACGTCACCATCATCGAATTCCTCGACCGCGTGCTGCCCAACGAGGACGTCGACGTCTCCAAGGCCATCGCCAAGGAGTACAAGAAGCTCGGCGTGAAGGTGCTCACCTCCACCGGCGTGCAGACCGTCACCGACAATGGCGGCAGCGTCCGCGTCACCTACAAGGACCCCAAGGGCAACGACGGCGAGATCACCGTCGACAAGGTGCTCATGTCCGTCGGCTTCGCACCCCGCGTCGACGGCTTCGGCCTGGAGAAGACCGGTGTCGAACTCACCGACCGCGGTGCCATCGCCATCGACGACCATATGCGCACCAACGTCGAGGGCATCTACGCCATCGGTGACGTCACCGCCAAGCTGCAGCTGGCCCACGTCGCCGAGGCGCAGGGCGTCGTCGCCGCCGAGACCATGGCCGGCGCCGAGACCATGACCCTCGGCGACTACCGGTTCATGCCGCGCGCCACTTTCTGTCAGCCGCAGGTGGCCTCGTTCGGGCTCACCGAGGCGCAGGCCAAGGACGAGGGGTACGACGTGAAGGTGTCGACCTTCCCGTTCAGCGCCAACGGCAAGGCGCAGGGTCTGGCTGAGACCGCCGGCTTCGTCAAGCTCGTCACCAACGGTGAGACCGACGAACTGCTCGGCGGACATCTGGTGGGCGACAACGTCTCCGAGATGCTGCCGGAGCTCACCCTGGCCCACAAGTGGGACCTCACCGCCAAGGAACTCGCCCGCAACGTGCACACCCATCCGACGATGAGTGAGGCACTGCAGGAGACGTTCCACGGCGCGATCGGGCACATGATCAATCTGTGATCCGCGCGCCCGGACGCGCTTGCATGGCGCGATCGGGCACATGATCAACCTGTGATCATGACCAACCCATAGCGAAAGCTCCGATACGACAACGCGGTTCGTCCCCGAGGACGAACCGCGTTATCGTTTCTCCAGCGACCGATCAGTGGGAACCAGCGGTGGCCGAAGCGAAGTCGACCTTCTCGGTGAGCGTGTAGGGTCGCTCGATGCCGAGCTCGCCGAGCACCGTCTCATACACGGGTCGCGTTCGGCTGGTGTTGATCTCCACCGTACCGATGGAGTCGTGGATACCGTCACGCAACAGCTTCCGGCCCACGAGGTGCAGACGCACGTCACAGGCCTGGTCCTTGGCCGGGTTGATGAACGCGACGTTCCCCGCAGTAGATGGTGTTCTCGCCGGGCAACAGGTGCGACAGCTGGGCGAGCGTCGTCAACCCGCCCACGCCCGAATCGATCACCCCGATGGGGAGCCCTCGGTCAGCATGACTGCCGCTTCACGCGTTGATGCTCGTCGCGGCCTGCGCCTTCTGCGCGGCCCCGAGTTGTTCGAGGAGCTTGAACGACAGGAAGGTCATCGGGCCCTCGTCCTCGAAATGCTTGGCGACGTTGCCGGCGATACCGCCCTCCAGAGAGAGTTTGCCGATGAGATCCAGCTTGAGTTGCGGCGAACCCTCACTGAAGTCGAGGTCGGCGAGATCCACCCAGACGACGTTGGGCCGGGTCGTCGACTCGTACACATAGCGCTTGTTGGTCAGGTCGAGCACCACCTGCCAAATGGTCTGCGACGCATCGGGTTTGCCGGGATCGGGGATGCGGAACGGTTGCGCCGCATTGCGGATGACGCTGAACATGCTCGCGATGGATTCCAGCTGCGACTTCGGCTGCGGCAGTCGGGTGGCGTAGAAGGCGGCGCGGGCAAATCGGTGCTCCGCCATGGTGTCACCCGGCAGCAGTTGGTCGCCGCCGAGGCCTTCCCAGCGGCCGAGGAGTTCGAGCTGCTGATCGTAGGTGGGCGAGTTCGTCATCACGTGGTACTTGGAGCTGTGGTAGACCTTCGCCTGCCCGTCGATGTACTCGATGATCGCCGAGTCTCCGGTGGCGTCGTCAAGTGCGAGGTGGATCGTCGGCGGGTTGCCGCCGGTCGGATCGGGCATCTGGATGACCTGGACGTCGGTCTTCTCGATCCACTCGACCGCCTCGGCGACGGTGGCGTAGTTGTCCAGGAAGTACTGCAACCAGACGGCCTGACTCAGGGCCGGCCGCGACTCGTCGAGCTCACCGTAGGTGGACTCCGCCAGCCAGAGGATGTGCCCGCCCAGGCCTGCTTCGTTGATGCCGTCGACGGAGATGATGTCGAAGGCCGCCGCGATCACGCTGCCGTACTTCGACGTCCAGGTCAGCTCGCCCTTGACGCCGTCGTCACGGGTGACGCCTCGGGGCTGCTTCCACAGATTGGTCATCAGATCCTTGTGGAAATCCATATTGCGGCCGACGACGACCGCGCCATTGGCGTCGGGCCAGATTACGCGTGTACACATGGGTCATCTCCTTCGTGCGCAAATGCGCATCGGTGTACGTGACAATGTCAATTCTAGTGCTGTGAAAATAACGGCTGATGACCTTCGACGTCGCCCAAAGTCGGTGCACACAACCGACTTTCTCGTCCGTAAATGTCATCGACATGAAATCAGTCCTGGACGTTCGCGCAATTGGTCACACTTTGGCGCGCGATACGTCACGAAATCAACACCGTACCTTTCATGAGTGCTTATCGATGGTGATGCGTGTGTGTCAGCGGACGATCACGAGCGGGCGATGCGTCGCGTAGAGCAGGCCCTGGCTGGTCGATCCGAGCAACAGACCGGTGAAGCCGCCGCGTCCGCGGCTGCCCACGACGAGCAGATCCGAGGACTGCGCCGCCTTGGCCAATGCGGAGACGGGATCGTCGTCGACGACCTGCGTGGTCACCCGCACCCGTGGCAGTCGTCGCGCAAGCCGGTCGACGTCGTCGGCGAGGTGGTTCTCGATCTGCGCGTACGCATCGGCGAATGCGTTGTCCGGGCCGTCGAATCCGCTCGAATCCCACGCGGCCACCACGTCGAGTTGAGCGGCTCGTTCGGCGGCCTCGTGTGCCGCCCAGTCCAGGGCGACCTGTGCGGACGCCGAACCGTCGACGCCGACCGTGACGACGCCCGACGGTGGCCGATCCCATTCCGGGCCACGGATCACCGCCAGCGGGCACGAGGCGTGCGTCGCCAGTGCACCGGTCACCGAACCCACCAGGGCGGAACTGACCCGCCCGCTGCCCGAGTTGCCCACGACGAGCAGCGAGGTGTGCCGCGAGCGTCCGAGGAGTGCGCCGCGCGCCGAATCCCGGATGATGTGGGTGTGCACCTCCAGGTCGGGCTCGACTTCCAGCGCAACGGCTTTCGAGTTCTGGAGGACCGTCTGCGCGACCTGGCGGGCACCGTCGAAGTACACCTCCGGGACGGCATATTCGATCAACGGGGGAGAGACGGCATCGATCGCGTAGATGAGGTCGAGATGGGTCTGATGGATTGCTGCGGTGTGTGCCGCCCAGCGCACTGCTTCCAGTGCGGTCGTCGAGCCGTCGGTACCGACGGCGATGCCTTTCGAGTACCTCATACCTCCAGTGTGTGCCGATCGCGGCGGCGGGGCACGAGGCTTTGGACCCCATCCCGCGCGGCTGTGTGCCTGATCGCGCGGCGCGGTACCGGGGAGGGGGCCGTAGAGTCGGACGGTGATGTCAGCCTCGCCCCGCGCGCGTCAGTGGACCCCGCCCGGTCCACTCGATCTGCGGGCGACCGTGGGTCTGCACCGACGCGGCAGCGGCGATCCGGCGTTCCGGTACGGACGTGACGGCTCGGTGTGGCGCGCGGTGTGGACTCCCGACGGCCCGGGCACCGTGACCATGCGCGTCGAGCACGACCGCGTGGTGGGCCGGGCGTGGGGGCCAGGCGCCGACTGGCTGCTGGAGACGCTGCCCGACGCGCTCGGCGCCGACGACCATCCCGAGGCGATGCCGATCCACGACGAGGTGGTCGCCGGTCTCGCGGCCCGCGCCACCGGACTGCGGATCGGCAGCACCGGCCGGGTGTGGGAGGCCCTCGCCCCGGCGATTCTGGAACAGAAGGTGGTCGGCACCGAGGCGTGGCGGGCCTGGCGATATCTGCTCCGGCGATTCGGTGAACCCGCGCCGGGCCCGGTGCCGGCGGACATGCGGGTCCCGCCGCCACGGTCGGCCTGGATCGACATCCCGGTGTGGGAATGGCACCGCAGCGGCGCCGAACCGGTACGCATGCGCACCATCCGCGGCGCGGCCACCATCGACACCGAACGTCACGCCGGCCACCTCGACGTGTTGCGCGGCGTCGGTCCGTGGACCGTCGCCGAGACCCGCGCCCGGGCGGTCGGCGACGCCGACGCGGTGCCGGTGGGTGACTATCACATTCCGTCGCTGGTGGGGCAGACCCTCATCGGTGAACGCGTCGACGACGCGGGGATGCTCGAACTCCTCGAACCCTATGCCGGACACCGCTATCGCCTCATCCGGATGATCGAGATGTACGGCAGCGCGCCGCAGCGACGCGGCGCCCGGATGAGTGTGCGCGACTACCGGGGAATCTGAGATCGTCCCCGAGATCGACTCGCGCTGAACAGAACTCTCGATCTCCCCGGTCACCTGCGGTGATGACGGCCCGAGTCCGCACCGGCCGGATGTGCCGAATTGTCCGTCCCGGTCGGCGCCACCAGAATTCCCTCTCGAAGGATTGCCGTGCCCCGTGCCCGGGTCATGGCGCGTGTGAAGGGACTGTTGATGTCATCGAGAATTGCCGGGGCCGTCGTGGCCGTCATTGCCGTCGTCACCGCGGCGGTGACGGGGTGTTCCTCCGACGACGCCGCGAGCGGCTCCGGCGGCCGGGTGACGCTCGTCGTCGGCGACCAGGTGCAGCAGACCCGGTCTCTGCTCGAGGCGTCGGGCGAACTCGACAATCTGCCCTACGACATCGACTGGGCGGCATTCGAATCCGGGCCACCGCTGCTGGAAGCCGCCGCGGCCGGCAAGGTCGACTTCGGTGGCACCGGGGACGTCCCGCCGGTGTTCGCCCAGGCCGGTGGTGCACCCCTGAAAATCGTTGCGGTGCAATCCCGCACCGCACCCAATGACTTCCTGCTGGTGCCCGCCGGTTCGTCGGTGACCTCCATCGCCGCGCTCAAGGGTAAGAAGGTGGCGTTTGCCAAGGGGTCGAGTTCGCACGGTCTGGTGCTGGCCCTGCTCGCACAGGCGGGGTTGGGTCCGGATGACATCGAGGCGACGTATCTGTCACCGACCGAGGCGCTTTCGGCGTTCTCCGCGGGCCAGGTGGATGCCTGGGCGGTGTGGAATCCATTCGCGACCGTCGGCCAGACACAGGCCCACGGCAAGGTGATCGCCGACGGTGCCGAGTTGACCACCCAGCAGGGCTACTACCTGGCACCGGAATCCGCGCTCGCCGACTCCGGCAAGAATGCCGCGATCAAGGACCTCATCGGTCGGATCACCCGCGCCAACCAGTGGTCGGTCACCCACGAGGATGCCTGGATTCCCACCTACAGCAGGCTCACCAAGCTCCCCGAACCCGTCGCCCGGGCGACCTTCGCGACCTCGTCGGGAACCCTCGTCGCGATCGGGGACGAGCAGATCGCCAAGCAGCAGAGGCTGATCGACCTGTTCGCCAAGGCCGGCGAGATCCCGAAGGCCTCCGACGCCGGTGCCTACTTCGATCCGCAGTTCAATGCCGCGGTGACCGGCGCGGGGGCGTCCCGATGACCCAGATCGTGCTCGATCGGCGGGTATCGGGAACGGCGGTCGAGGGGGCGGGCGATGTGACGGCCGAGGCGCACCGCGGCTCGCTGTGGTCGCGTCTGCCGCGTCTGCGGGCCGGCTCCTGGCTGCGGCTGATCTCGCCGCTGGTGATCCTCGGGCTGTGGCAGCTCCTCTCCGTGCGGGGGGTCATCCCCGAGGCGAAGTTGTCGCCGCCAACGCAGGTGTGGGCGGCCGCCCAGGAACTCTGGGCCGACGGGAGTCTGCAAGAAGCACTGGCGATTTCGCTGCAGCGGGTGGGCCTGGGACTGGTCCTCGGTGTGGTGGTGGCCGTCTCGCTGGCCCTGCTCGTCGGTTTCTTCCGGGTGGCCGACCTCGCCATTGACCCGCCGTTGCAGATGCTGCGGACGGTCCCGTTCCTCGGTCTGATCCCGCTGTTCGTGGTGTGGTTCGGGATCGGTGAGGAACCGAAGATCTACATGGTCGCCCTCGGCGTGCTGTTCCCGCTGTACCTGAACCTGGTGTCGGCGATCAAGGGTGTCGATCCGAAACTCATCGAGGCCGGACGCTCCGTCGGGCTCGGCCGAATCGGTTTGGCGCGCACCGTGATCCTGCCGGGCTCGATGGCCGGTGCCCTCACCGGTTTCCGGTTGTCGCTCGGGATCGCGTGGCTGTCGTTGATCGTCGCCGAACAGATCAACGCCGACGCCGGGCTGGGATACCTTGTGATGAACGCGCGCACCTACTTCCGCAACGACATCATCGTCCTGGGCCTGGTGATCTACGCCCTGCTCGGCCTGATCAGTGACTCCATCGTGCGTGGGCTGGAGAGCTACCTGCTGCGCTGGCGGGTGACCCGATGAGCGGGCGGGTGGTGGTGCGTGCGGAGGGGTTGTCGCGTTCCTTCGGTGACGTCCACGTGCTCGAGGGCATTGACCTGACCTTGCATGCCGGTGAGATCGTGGCTCTGGTCGGACGTTCCGGCTCCGGGAAGTCGACGCTGCTGCGGATCATCGCCGGACTCGATCCCGGTCACGAGGGTGAGTTGACCGTCGACGGGTCCCGGGCGGTCGCCTTCCAGGAACCGCGGCTGTTGCCGTGGCGGCGTGTGGACAAGAACGTCTCGCTCAACCTCAAGGTCGCCGACGCCGATGTTCGCGCCACCGACGCGCTGGCCGAGGTGGGACTCTCGCATCGGGCGGGAGCCTGGCCCCTGACGTTGTCCGGTGGTGAGGCGCAACGTGTCTCACTGGCGCGGGCGCTGGTGCGCAATCCGGATCTGCTGCTGCTCGACGAACCCTTCGGAGCGCTGGATGCGCTGACCCGGCTCGAGGCCCATGGTCTGCTCACCCGGTTGTGGGCACGACACCGCTTCGCCGCCCTCCTGGTCACCCACGACGTCGAGGAGGCCGTCGTCCTCGCCGACCGGATCCTGGTGCTCGAGGACGGGGCGATCGCGCACGACGTCACGGTCGACCTGCCCCGTCCGCGGGAACGTGATGCGGCCGAACTCGTCGCCCTGCGGGAGCGGGTCCTGGCCCATCTCGGCGTCGGCGCATTGGTCGGCGGCGCCACCACCACCGGATCGGAGAGTCGATGAGCGACACGCACTTTCACTGGTTCTTGCCGACCTCGGGAGATGGGCGGGAGGTGATCGGCGGGCTGCAGTCCGCCGGAATCCTGGGGACCGCGTCGGCGGTGCGGCCCCCGGATCTGGACTACCTCGCCCTCGTCGCCAGGACCGCGGAGCGACTCGGGTTCGAGTCGGTCCTGACGCCCACCGGAACCTGGTGCCACGACGCCTGGTTGACGACGGCCGCGCTGATCCGGGAGACCAGTCGGCTGAAGTTCCTCGTCGCGTTCCGGCCCGGGCTGATCACCCCGACCCTCGCCGCACAGCAGGCCGCGACGTTCGCCGAGTTCTCCGGCGGCCGGTTGGCACTGAATATCGTCGCCGGCGGCGATCGGGAGGAGCAGCAGCGTTTCGGGGATCGGCTGACCAAGGAGCAACGCTACGCCCGGGCGCGTGAGTTCGTCACCATCGTGCGACAGGCCTGGACCGGAACGCCCTTCGACTTCACTGGGGATCACTACGATGTGACCGGCGCGGTGGTCGGGCATCCGCCGGCCGTGGCGCCTCAGGTCTTCTTCGGCGGTGCGAGCGAGCCCGCCCGTGAGGCCGCCGCGGCGACCGTCGACACCTACCTCACCTGGACCGAACCGCCGGAGAAGGTCGCCGCACTCGTTGACGACGTGCGCGCGCGGGCCGCCCGGTACGGCCGGGAACTGTCCTTCGGTATCCGGGCGCACGTGATCACCCGTGACACCCGGGAGGAGGCGTGGGCCGAGGCCCGCAAGCTGGTCGGCCGGATGGACCCGGCGCTGATCGCGTTGGCGCGAGAACGGTTGTTGCAGAGCGATTCCGAGGGTCAGCGACGTCAACTCGCACTCAACGCCGACGTAGACAACCTCGAGGTCTATCCGGGACTGTGGGACGGATACGGCTTGGTGCGGCCGGGTGCCGGTACCGCTCTGGTCGGCAGTCACGTCGAGGTGGCCGACCTGATCGCACAGTACCGCGCGATCGGCATCGATCACTTCGTCCTGTCCGGCCAGCCCCACATCGAAGAGGCATTCTGGTTCGCCGAAGGTGTGGCGCCGCTGGTCCGTGCGGCCGAGCGCCGAGCATCCTCCGACACCGTCGCATCGGTGGTGGCCGGTGCCGATACCGATGTGGATCGCTTCGACGAGGGTACGAAGGGCTTCTCGGCGACGCGGTAGAACCCGTAGGAGATGGCCACGATGACCGGGCAGAGGACAACCCACAAGATCAGCAACTGGACCAACGGTGCCGCGTGCAGGGGCCGCACCATCGTCAGCCACCCTATCTGCAGCAACGGGGCGTGGATGAGGTAGATGCTGTAGGCGAATGCCGCGATGCCGGCGAGCGGGCGCCAGGACATCGCCTGTGCGGTCCTCGACGCGGTCCCCAGATGCATGGCCACGATGAGACCGATCGTCGCGATGCCCGCACAGAGGTCCAACCACAGGTAGTTCGACTCGACCCAGTGCGGATCGGCGAACGCGCAGACTGCGATCAACGCCGCCGCACCGGCCCCGCTCACCACCCGCCACGGCACCCGGCGGGCCACCTGTGGGTGGTCCCGCACCAGCAGACATACCGCGGCGGCAGCAGCGAACATCAGGTAGTAGGCGGGCCAAAAGCGTCCGGCGCGGTCGTCGATGAACGCTGCGGTGATCATGCCGATCGCCCCCACACCGACTCCGAAAACGGCGGCGGCGGCCAATCCGCGCCAGCGCAGGATCACCAGCATGAGAGGTAGCAGCAGGTAGATGTGGAATTCCACCGACACCGACCAGAAGGTGTACGACGCATCGTGAACCGGGATCACTTCCTGCAACAGGAAATAGTCGACGATCCACCCCTTGGGGCCGGATTGCAGCGACAGATCCCAGTGAGTGCCGGTGGTCTCGTGCAGCCAGAGCACGGTCAGCACGATGGTCAGGGTCAGAGCGATCCAGTACGGTGGCGCGGTGCGCTGCGCCCGGCGGCGCAGGTAGCCGAACATGCCGTCGGACAGCCGACCGTCACGAGTTGTGCTCAGCGCCAAGGAATATCCGGCGAGCACGATGAAGACCGTGACACCGAAGTGTCCCCACTGCGCCCACCAGAAGGCATAGCGTTCCCATCCCGTCAGGGTGGAGCCACGCGGCAGCACCGACGACGTCATGAACGCATGGTGCACCAGGACGAACAGTGCGGCCAGCGCGCGCAGACCATTGAGGAAGGCCAGTCGGCCCGTTGTGTTGTGCTCAATCCCCCCCGGATTGAGATCCGTCGACAGTACCGCGCGAATCGGCGGGAGGGAAGAGGAACCTTCTCAAGACGGACGTATCAGGCACCGCTCGGCTTGCGGCACAACACATACTGTCCCTCGTCGATGAGGGTTTGCTCGATGTGTTCGGCGCCGAGGTCGCGCAACCGTCCGGTGATCTCGTCGCGGTCGAACACGCGGTATCCGCCGATGCCGGCGAGCGTACGCACCCCGGGCAGGGTGGAGATCGGGCCGGCGACCGAGGTGAACACGACGAGGAGACCGCCGGGAAGCGCCACGCGCATCATCTCGTCGAGGACCGGCAGCGGATCGGGGATCAGATACAGCGCGGCGAGGCAGATCACCTCGTCGAAACTGTTGTCGGAGAACGGGATCGCATGTGCATCGACCCGCAGATAGGATGCTCTCCCGGCGCTGTTGGTGGCGACGGCGGTGGCCAGCATCGGCGCGGAGTAGTCGATGCCCACAACCTGTCCGTCGCCGGTGAGGCCGTCCGCGATGTGACGGGTGTAATTACCTGGACCACAAGCGATGTCGAGCACCATGCGTTCACCAGGCCGGCAGAGATAGGCGCGCAGTGCCTTGTCGTAGTCGGCGGTGGCGTGCCCGCCCAGGGAGAACCCGCGAGTGAAGATCGGTCGCCATGCCTTCTGGTAGATGCGGGAGAAGACGGGGTTGCGCATCAACCGGGTGGCCGGTGATTCCATCGGGCCGCCTCAGGCCCGCACGTCGGGCTGCACGCGCAGGGTGTGCAACGTGGTGGCCAGCATGTCGTACTGGCCGGCAAGCAGCACGAAGGCGATCGCCTGACGTTCGTCGAGGTGGCGTCGCAGCGCCGACCAGGCGATGTCACTGATGTCGGAGTCGGTCACCAGCTCGTCGGCCGCGCGGAGCAGCGCGCGTTCGCGGTCACCCCATCCGGCGTCGGGGCCGTCGAGAATGCGACCGAACTCGTCGTCGCCGATACCCGCTCGCTTCCCGAGTCGCCGGTGGTGATCGAGTTCGTACTCCGACCCGCGTAGATGGGCCACGCGGATGATGATCATCTCGGAGTCCTTGCGCGGCAACGTCCCGAACGGCATCAGCCGGGCCGAGAAGTGCAGCCAGCCGCGGAACAATCCGCGGGTGCGTCCGAGTGTGGAAAAGATGTGGGCGTCGTGCACGCCGATGGCGCGGGCGGCGATGCGACTGAACGCCCAGTTGATCGGACCGAGGTCGCGTAGGCCGCCGGGAGCGATCCGTGGGGTGCTCATGGTGTCACGGTAGACTACCGCGATTATGACGACCATCACACCGCGCGTGTTCACCTCCCTCGACGACATCAAGGCCGCGATCGGCGAGGATCTCGGTTCCGGCGAATGGCTGGAGATCACGCAGGAGCGGGTCAATCAGTTCGCCGACGCGACCGGTGATCATCAGTGGATTCATGTCGATCCCGAGCGGGCGGCGTCGGGTCCGTTCGGTGCGCCGATCGCTCACGGTTTCCTGACCTTGTCGCTGCTGCCGATGCTCGCCGGGTCCATCTTCACCGTCGAGGGCCCGAAGCTTGTGATCAATTACGGGTTGAACAAGGTGCGGTTCCCGAATCCGGTTCCGGTGGGCTCGCGGGTCCGGGCCAATGCGGTGATCACCTCGATCGAGGAGGGTGCCAAGGGTGTGACGATGGTGGTGCGCAATACGGTGGAGATCGAGGGCGCCGACAAGCCGGCGTGCGTCGCGGAGAACGTCCGGGTGATGGTGTTCTGACCCGGCGGTGAACCCGACACCCGATTTCACCCCGATCGTCGTCGACGCGACCGCCGATCTCGACGACTCGATCGTCTGACGACTAGCGGCCCTCGGGCTGCTGCCGCGCCCCCCACACCCCGCATCCGCGAGGGAGTCGAGCCTGATCACCGCCGTGGTGTTGGCCGGTTCGGCCGGGACCGTGTTTGCACTCGAGCCCCGCGGATCGACGATGGCAGCTGCCGTCGCCGGCAGGAACGAGCAACCCGCAGCACGCCCCGAGGGTGCGGTGCGCACCCTCAATTCACGGCCATCGGCCATCGTGGCAGCGGTGCCCCGCGACTCGGCCGACCTCGCGCCGGTGATCGCCGACCATCCCGACGCCTACATCGTCGCGCTCTTCGACGTAACTCATGCACGGCTGGGTCCCGCTGTGGCACGACAGATCTCGCCGATGATCGAGTTGGCGCTCGAGGTCTCGATGAGCATGGCCACGGCACGCGGTCACCCGATACGCTGCGCGGTCGCAGGTGTCTGGTCGATCATCGGGACGAGGCTACCTCGCCTCGGGTTGGGACGGGCCACCCCTGGTCAGCATCGACCCCAGGTGTGCGAGTTCGTCGGCCATCTCACGGACGGACGGATCGGCGGCTTGTCCGCCGTGCGCCGGCGGGGTCGGGGTTCGCTGGCCGAGGTGACCGGAGGCCGGGGTGACGCCTGGCTCAGCGTTTCCAGGGTCGCCGCGACTGCGGCGATGTCGTCGCCGGAGGTCGGGGTCCGTGATGCCGATGCGGCGGTGATCCGGTCGGCGACCCGCTCGGCGCCGGCGACGACAGGAATCCACGACCAGGCATCCGCGCCGGCCGGTGGAGACTCGGAAAGGTTGCGCTGCAGGTGGACTCGCGTATCGGCGAGCTTCCGGTAGGTGTCGCGTCGGGATGCGGTGACCTGTGCGGGAGCGGCCCCGTCGGCAACAACTTTGGCATAGTAGGCCAGTGCCGTCAGCGCTCGGTTGAACTCTCGGGCGATCTGCGGTCGGCGCATCGAGGGCCAGATCAGGTAGCCGAAGATGATGACAATCAGGCCGCCGATGATGGTGGTGGACAACCGGGCCTCGCTGAGCGTGCGAAGGGATTCCGCGGGAGCGACCAGGTTGATCAGCCACATGATCAGCGGCACCATGAAGATCGCCTGCCACAGATGGGAGCGCGCCATGCCCCACGGTAGGAAGGCGGCGACGATTCCGATCACAACCGCTGTCGCCGCCGGGCCGTCGATCACAAGGCCGACCAGGACGGCGATGGCCGCACCCGCCACCGTGCCCACACTGCGCAGCACCGCACGACTGAACACCGATCCCAGATCCGGCTTCATCACGAGGGCGACGGTGAGGGCGATCCAATATCCGCGTGGCACCGGCAGATAGAACAACGCCGCGTAGGCGACACCCGTGCACAATGCCAACTGTGTGGCCGAGGTGAGCAGCGCCGGACCGGGCAGGGCAGGCCGCGACCGTCCCCCGGGTCCACGGTCCTCACGAATCTGCGGCAGGTCGGCCCACATGGCCGACTCCAGCATGCACAGTCGAATGAGCATGTCGCCTTCGAGATTTAACGGCGGCAGCTTCTCTCCGGATCGGACGGCCGGCGCCGAGATGTCCAGCCGTGCGGCCGTGCGGGCGCACAGGTCGCGGTCGACGTCGTCGGCGAGCAGTCGCGCCAACAGCTGATCGGCGGCTCGGACGACCGTAGGGAGCCGAGGAGTGTTCCGATACCGACGAGTCCTCCGGCCACGAACCACCCGACGTCAAGGTGCCGGGTGAACAACGCCGACACCGCGAGTCCGAGAACCTGGCCGGCGCCGAAGGCCAGCCGCATCCATCCGATACGGTCGTTCCATTCGCTGTGGGGACGCCCTTCGACGATGAACATGCTCGCCGTGATCTGCGCGGCCCCGGCGCCGGCACCGGCGACCAGCATGCACAAAAACCACACCACCGCGTTGTCGACCAGACCGAACACGATGGCCCCGACGGCCATCACCGGGAAGCTGACCAGAAAGACCAGTCGCTGTGAGCCGGTACGGTCGGCGAAACTGCCGAATATCGGCGCGAGCAGGGTGCCGAGATAGAACGCGGCGACCACCGCACCCACCACGAAGGTCCCCTTGGACTCCACACTCAGCGGCAGCAGGATCGGGACGATGCCGCTGACGACCATGCCGACCATGGCATAGCCCATCAGCCACGGCGGAAGAAAACCCTTGAGTTGGGTGGTGATCGGTGGTGAGTTGCTCACTTCGAGGTGCCGGTATCCGACGAGTCGGGCAACGTTGAATCGGACACCGTTGAATCGGACACCGTTGAATCGGACATGGACGGATCGGCGAGCAGAGCCTTCTTCGCGTCCGCCAGGTGTGCCTTGACGTCGGCTGCGACGTCGGGATATTGCGGGTCGAGCTTCTCGAGTTCATGAACGATCACCGCGAGCGAGCACAGATGGCTGTACCACTTGTGGTCGGCCGGGATCACGTGCCACGGAGCGTGGTCGGTGCTGGTGTGGCTGAGCATCTCGCTGAACGCGTGCTGGTAGTCGTCCCAGTACCCGCGTTCGGTGAGGTCGGTCGGGGAGAACTTCCAGTTCTTCTCGGGACGGTCGATGCGTTCGAGGAATCGGCGCCCTTGCTCGGTCTTGGACACATTCAGGAATAGCTTGACCACCGTGGTGCCGTTGTCGGTGAGATGGCGCTCCCATTCGTTGATCTGCTTGTACCGCCGATGCCAGAGACCGTCGTTGTTCAACACCGCTGATTTCGGCCACAACATCTCCGGGTGAACGCGGGTCACGGTCACATTCTCGTAGTGCGACCGATTGAACACGGCTATTCGACCCAATTCCGGTAGGACCAACTGATGCCGCCACAGATAATCGTGAGCGCGTTCGGTGGGTGAGGGCGCCTTGAAACTGTAGATGTCCACCCCTTCGGGATTGACGCCGGACATCACATGCTTGATGGTGCTGTCTTTGCCCGCGGCGTCGATCGCCTGCAGCACGATCAACAACGAGCGGTCGGCGGCGGCGAAGAAGCGGTCCTGGAGATCGAACAGGGTCTCCTTGGCATGTTCGATTGCCGCGAGCCCACCTGCCTTGCCCAGTTGCCGGTCGTGTCGTGCGGCGTCGAAATCGTCCGGCAGGGTTACCTTTTGGCCGGGTTCGACGACTGTCTTCGCTGCCACCTCACTCCAGTTGACCATGTCCAGGACCTTTCGTTGTCAGGTTCCGTCACGCCCGGACATTGTCGAAGAATCGAAAGTCCACTGCGCGGGCACAATTCGAGCGCGTGGACAATTTACCCGATACTGTATCGCCATGTCTCATGAGAGCACAGCAGCAACTGGCGCACCCCCTACAACATTGGCGATCGATCTGGAAAAATGCGCCGCTGCCCGATGTTCTTGAGCATCTCGGTGTTTCCGCCGACTCAGACATCCCATGCGGTATCTCTGTCAAGCGGCAGCGGTTTGGGTCGTTGGGGGCCAGGCAGTTTCCTCGTCGTAGACAGTCGCGTGGGCCA
>NZ_JBSGIT010000044.1:0-17765 GCF_053605205.1 Gordonia sp. NPDC003950
TCCGATGACGATGTGCGCGCGTTCGCCGAAACCCGTGCACTGCAACTCGCCGGACGTAATCAGGCGGATACGACCCTGCGGGATCAGGTCGCCGAGATGGTGATCGCCCTGGATCCCGACGGTGCCGCCGACCGCCGCGAGGAGGCCGCCGCTCGGGATCAGAATGTGCGGGTCCGTCGGGACACCAACGGGCATTGCAGCATCTCCGTCTACGCCCCCGGGGAGATGGGTGCGCATCTGGCGGCGCGGATCGCACAGATGATCAGTGAGCGGATCTGCCCACGTGATCCACGCCGTCAGGGTCAGGTGCAGGTCGCGGCCTTCGCCGAAATCCAAGGCCTGCCCGGCGCGTACCTGTCGTGTGAATGCGGGCGGGGTGACTGCTCGCGGGCGATCCCGTTGCCGGAAGAACCCAGTGGTCTGACCGACCTCGACATCGATGTAGACGGCGACGCGACGGATCTGTCTGACGATGTCGATGCGGACGCCGATGCGGACGCCGACGTGACCGACGATCCCCAGTCGGACGCTGATGTGACCGAGGATCCCGGGATGATCACCGACGGCGACGCTGATTGTGCGGCAGCGGATACCGTCGAGGCGCAACCCAACACCGACACCGAATCTGACACCGACACCGACAGTGATTCGCAGTTGTCGCTGTCGTTGATCACCGATCCGTCCGGGCAGCGGGAAGCCCGGTTGGAGTACTTCGGCGTGGTGGACGACTCCCACGCCCGAACGCTGATCAATTCGGGACAGTTGGTCACCGTCAGCGAGTTTCCCAGCCTGGACATACCCACCGTCAACACCGCCACCTCACTGGATCGGATACCGGCGGCGTGGCGTCGCCTCGACGATCCGTTCCCCGCAACCCCGGTCGACCCGTCCGGGCACGGCGGCTATCTCCTCCCACCGCCGGGTGCGTTGACATATCGGATACCGGCCTGGTTGCGGGAGAAGATCATCGAGTTGGATGGCACCTGCCGATATCCGCAGTGCGGTCGGCCGGCCGGTGACTGCCAGATCGATCACGTGGTGAAATTCGTGCACCGCGATCCGATCACCGGTGGCTGGACGGTGGAATTCAACCTGATGCCGCTGTGCACCCCGGACCACCAACGAAAACACATGGGGCTGTTGATCCCCACCATGCTCGCCGATCGGGCGGTCATCTGGCGCGACCCCGCCACCGGGGAAACCATCACCACCTATCCGCGGTAGGCCACTGCGGTCGGATGCTGCTGCGCTGCAACCGGTTTCCGGAATCGGCGTTGCGTGGTCTCGACCTCGACCAACTCACCCCGCCTACCCCGTGACCCGATACACCCGCCAATCCGGGGAATTGGCCCCCTGATTACGGGCCTCGAGGACGCGCACCGAGATCTGTGCGCCGTTCTCATAGAGCGTCGGATAACGCTGATTGAGGGCGTCGGAGGTTCCCCGGCCGGTGTCGGGCACCGCGAGCAGGTACTGGACGCCGTGGCCCGCCGGATCGTTGAGGACCTCGGCGAAGTCCCCATCGGAGGGGATCACGAACTGTTTGGGTCGCCGCGACTGCACCACCACCGCGAAACCGTAGACGGTGTCGGTCAGTACCGCGCCGTCCGGAAGATTCAGGGAGTCAAGGTATTCGGCGAGCGTGCGTTCGGTGGAGAAGGTCCGTACCACCTCCTGTTCGTCGAGGTGACGCTGCGAGACCGAATCCGGGCGCGGCCAGACGATCGACCCGATCGCGAACTCCTGCGGCGCGAACTTCGGCGACGTCATCCCGTATGCGGTGGTCGGCAGCGCGACGGTCATCACGATGATCGCGAACACCGAGGCGAAGACGTACACGCCGCGCCGCGAACCCCGCCGACGTACCGGCGGTAGGGCGGCATGCAGTCCCTCCCGACGGAACGGCGGATGCCGGCGGGCGGGTACCGAGATCAGGGCGACGATGGCGCCGAGCACGATCACCGTCATGTAGAACCGCAGGAACCCGAAGGTGGATCCCCGTGCGTAACTGTAAACCTGGAAGAACAGCACCGCGCCGATCATCAGCAGTGGCGGCAACAACGGCTGGATGCGATGCCGCGCCACCCGGATGCCGATGACCAACGCCCCCAGCAGCGGGAGTAGCGGTGCCAGGATCGCCAGCTCCACCGTCGAGAACCACAGGGCCTCGCTGACCGTCGACGATCCGCTGCCACCGGACTGCGCGATGATCGCCGCATTCCCGTATTCGGAGGTGAACTGCGCGAACGCGTTTCCGGTGATCAACCAGCTTGCGAAGGCCCAGCCGAGGAAGGCCAGCGCCGACGGAGCCACCACCAGCACCACATCGAGCATCACCCGGCTGATCCGTTTGTCGGTGTCGGTACGCCGATAGGTCACCCATGCGACGACGAACGCCGCGGCCAGCGAGGCCGCACCGCCGTCGTAGCGGGTGAGGTAGCCGAAGGCCAAGGCGATTCCGGCGACTGCGAGTTCGTGGACGTCGTCGGTGTCGACCCACCGCATCAGCCGGCGCGCCGCCCAGGCGAGGAAGAAAAGGTACGGGGCCTCACTCATCCCGTTGGCGCCGTACAACACGATCATCGGGTTGAACGCATAGCAGATGATGATGAGGGTGGACGCCACCCTGTCCAGACCGCGGTCGCGGGCGATGCCGGACACTTGGATCACCGACCCGGCCATGAACGCCGCCGACATCACCACCGCCGACACCGCATCGGTGGTCATCTGCGGTATCCAGGGCGTGAGTGCGGTGAGCGGTAGTTGGACGATCGCGGTCATCGGGGTGAAGATGAAGCCGATCGCGGCCAGATGCGGTGAGCGACTGAACAACACGCTCTGCGCCGACTGCACTCGGGAGAGTGCATCACCGAAGTAGAAGTGCACGCCGACGGCCAGATAGAGACCGACACCGAGGTAAGTCGCGAACATGACGACGAAGAGCGCGATCACCCGATTGCGGGTCACGGTGCCGCCGCCGGGTCATCCGCCGCCTCGGAATCGGATTTCGAGGTGCCCGTCGACAATCCGTGAAAGGTCTTCTCCCAGTAAGACGGATTGAACAGGATCTGCCACATCCCTTTGATCGCGGCCACACTCATCAAGAACCAGTACGCCGGCACCAGAAGCGCGGAGATCAGCAACTCGCTGCGCCCCTCCTCGCGGATGGCCATCAGATTCATGTACAGGGCGGCACCGTTGCCGAAGATCAACGAGATCAGCGACAGATAATAGATCGGGCCCCAGAACAGTTCACCGATGACCGGTGGCTGCCCGGCGATCCACATCACCAGGATCAGCCAGAACACCATGTTCATACATGCGATCAGCGGCGTCCCGGCGATGAGCAGGGTG
Organism: Gordonia sp. NPDC003950; assembly: GCF_053605205.1. Taxonomy (NCBI): domain Bacteria; kingdom Bacillati; phylum Actinomycetota; class Actinomycetes; order Mycobacteriales; family Gordoniaceae; genus Gordonia; species Gordonia sp. NPDC003950. The sequence continues at coordinate 3,355 of NZ_JBSGIT010000044.1, forward strand.
AACCGCAGCCACGCGATCGGCCCGAGGATGCGCCACAACTGCCGTGGCCGGCGCATGTGCACCAGCCAGGTCTGCATGTAGCCCTTGTACCACCGCGACCGCTGCCGAACCCAGTTGATCGCATCGACATTGGCCTCCTCCAAGGTCACCGAATCCAGTACCGCGGTGCGAAAACCACTGTCGGAGATCCGCACCCCGAGATCGGCGTCTTCGGTGACATTGAACGGATCCCACGCGCCGATGGTGTCGAGTTCGTCGCGTTTGAAATGATTCGACGTGCCGCCCAACGGGATCGGGGCTCGACTGACCATCATGCCGGGCAGCAGGAATCCGAACCAGATGCCGTAGTCGGCGGTGAACCAGCGGGTCAGGATGTTGTCGGTGGCGTTGTGGAAACTCAGCTTTCCCTGCACACACACCACCGAATCGTCGTCGATGTTCTGGAAAACCCAGGCCGCCCTGCGCAATTGGAGGGGATCCGGTTTGTCCTCGGCGTCGAAGATGGTGACGATGTCGCCGGTGGCGAAGTGCATGCCGTAGTTGCAGGCCTTCGGTTTGGTCCGCGGCTGCGCCGGTGGAGTCAGCACCACGGTGACCACGCCGCGTTCGTCCTCCATGGCCCGCGCAGCCACGATGGTCGGTTCGTCGTCCTCCTCGAGCAGCAGTAGCACCTGCAGTTTGTCGCGGGGATAGTCGATGGCCTCCACCGCCTCGATGAGATCGCCGACCACCTCCGGCTCACCGTAGGCGGGTACCAGGACGGTGTAAGCGGGCAGGTCGTCGTCGGCGATCGCCCGGGCTTGCTCGTCGGTGACCCGGATGGCGCCGTTGACCAGTCCCCGCCGGAAGATGATCAGCCGGTCGATCAGGGCGACCACGTAGACGAGGGTCGCCGCACCGACCACCGTGGCCAGCGTCGGCACCGGAAACAGGATGGTCAGGATCCCGATCAGCACGAGCGCCGCGATTCCGCCCCACTTCTGCGGCCTGCTGAACGCCACCGACGCCGACATCGTCGCATCGGCGTCGCGAAGGCGTTCGACGGCGTCGTGCAGCGCGTCGGCCCGATACGCCTCGTCGACCAGCAGTTCACGCACATCCCGTTGCGGCCGGGTGCACCGGGCGCGAGGATCCGGCGCCGGGTGCCCGTCAGCTGCCGCGCGCCCCGGCGCACCGGCGGTCATGCGCCCGTCTCCTGGCGTGCGAGGTCCACCTGCGCGTCGACGATGCCCCAGGCCAGCGACTGCAGGAGGCCACGATCCTTGAAGGTGGGCGTGGAATCCTCGATCGAGGCGTTGCCCCGCAGCAGGACGGTGAACATCGTGTTCAGGTTCTGCCCGATGGTGAACTGTGGCGTGATGAAATACGCGTCGTCCTCGTGGTCGTCGACCGCCCACAGGATCACCTGCTGCGCCTTGGACCCGTTGTTCCACCACCACGAGACCACCGTGTAGCTGAGGTAGCGGGCGTCGTCGACGATGGACCACATCCAGGCACGCACCCCGTGCGGCATCGGGATCTCCTGGGACTTGCTGGCCCGGTCACCCACGAGGTCATAACGGAAGATGTACGGATAGACCTGCATGGACAGGGGGCGAGCGGTGTCGACGCTGTCGACGGCGACGCGGCGCGGGCGTGATTGTTTGTCGAACTCGGGACTGCCATGCGCCTGAAGCACCATCTGCCGGTACATCACCGAGGCACTGCCGTAGAGCCGGGTGACCCAGGGGTAGCGCTGCGCGCTCTCCTGACGCCAGTCCGATGGGATGGCCAGAGGTCGCCCGAGCGGCATTCCCGGGATGGTCTGACTGGGCCAGACACCCACCTTGACCGGCACCGGCACGAAGGCGAGCAGCACCGACGTCGCGATCAGTACGAACGCCGGCCGACCCACGCGGGCCAGTGTCGGTGGTGCAACCCCGCGCCCCAACGGAGTCCATCCGAGGCGGTGCCGGACGCGATAGTCGACGTACATGGTGATCGAGGCGACCAGGGTGGAGCCGATCGCCGGGATCACCACCAGCCACGCACGACGGGTTCCGGGCAACAACGCATCACCGATGACCAGCAGGATCATTCCCACGACCAGCGCCATACCCGCACCGATTGCACCTCGGCGCCCGGAGCGCCCGATCGCGATCTGGGTGGCCGCCACGGCCAGCACCACCATCACCACGCCGGCGACCACCGGTCCGCCACCGAAGGTCAGGATCACCACCCGCACCGGTACCGGCCAGATCAGCAACGCCAGCAACCACACCCAGCGATACCGGGAGACCGGACGCAACCCGAACATCATGATCGAGGCCGCGAGGAAGAAGAGCCACAACGCGAGCAGGTCCATGTGGGTGGTGAGATAGGCCTGCCCGTACCGCGGGTTGACCATCACCTGAACCGCCACCGCGACCACCATGACGATCAGCCCGACAATGACATCGGTCTGCCGGTCATAGATCGGCGGCTCGGGAGCCCGGCGCCAGGATGTGCCTATCGCCGCGATGATCGCCAGCACTATCAGCACCGGCACGTAGATGATGATGGTCAGCGAGCGCATCTCGTCCACGACCGCGATGATGGTGCGCCAGAAGGCGATCGTGGTCAGCGCCAGCAGAGCCAGCCACCGCAGCGTGAGCACCCCCGGGTTGGTGCGTAGCCACGCGACCGGCGTCGCGCCCTGCGACGCCTCGGTGGGTGGTGCGGTCGCTGTCATGACGCGGCGATCACCGATCCGCGTCGGGCGTACCCGAATCCGGCGCGCCGCCCTCCGCCGTATCCGGTTCGGGCGCAACATCTTCCGACGGTCCAGCCCCTCGATCGTGTCGCGTCGCGCGCCGACGCCGGGCGATCTCCACCAGGATCACCGCCCCACCCAGGATCAAGGCAACGGCGACCACGGCGAGAACCAGCCCGATGGTCTTCTGGATGCTCGCGGCTTCGGCCGGCGGGGCCGGGGCGGCCTTGTCCGCATCGATGTAGAGCGGCTGCTGATCGCGCACCTTGACGATCGCGATCGCGTCCCCGGAGACAGACGTCCACCGGTTGTCGTCGGCCAACCAGTCCAGGAGGTCGTCGAGGTCTCTCGCGTCGCCGGTGGAACCGGCCACCAGCACCGTCCGGTCACCCGCCCGCGTCGCCTGCAGGACGCCGTAGCGCAGCGCCGGATCCAGTGTCACCGACGAGGTGGAACCCGACGACGACCGCACAGTGACCTCACCACCGTCGGCGCTGACCGGAAGATCGATGTCCGGTATGTCCTTACCCTCGGCGCTGATCAGGATCGCCGGCAGCTCCGAGGACAACGCCTCCGACACCGACACCACACGAAACCCCAAGGGAACCACCGAAATCCGCTGCAGCCCGGCAGCGATCTCCACGCCGCGGGAGACGTCGGCGGCATCACCGGTTGTCCAGGCCATCTGCGTCCACGGCATCAGCGACTGCGGTACCGATCCGAGGCCCGACGGCTGCGGTGGATCGGCCACGTCGGAGGTGATCTGCCCGGTCGAACTGAGCGTGAGGTTGGCGCGGGTACCGTTGCCGCAGCCCTCGAGCAACCCACTGCGCTCCAGGGTCACGGTGACCTCGGTGTACCGCGCGGCGAGATCGTTCGGGATGTCGACCCAGCTGTTGTAGGTCCCCGACGAATCGGTCGGCAGCGTCGCGATCACGCGGTCGCCGATCCGTACCGAGATCACCGCGCTGTCGCCACCGGCGGGAGCGTAGGTGCCCATCAACTGCACCCGGATGTTCGTCGATGGGCGGCCCAGGCGCGTCTGGTCGACACCGAAGGTGAGACTAGGCCACGACGACGACGTCACACTCTGGTCGCTGACCCCCAGGTCGGCGAGTGTCTGGACGTCCGGCGTGAGTTGCGGAGCGTCATAAAGCGGTCCGGCCACCGCCGACGAGCTCAGCGCGATCGCGTCGAGATCGGTCGTCAGGAACTCACTCTGCGTCACCAACGCGTCGCCGGCGCCCCCGACGACGAGGTACTTCGACCCTTCCGGGCCGTCCCGCAACGTCAGGCCCGTCGGAGCCGACGAGTCGACGACGATCTGCCGTTCCAGCGGTCCGGGCGCATCGCTCGGCGCCAGATCCGAACGCGGCCGAACGACGGTGGTGATGCCGACTTGCGCGGTGCCGTAATGCGCGGTGACCGCGGCCGCGAGGTTCACCGCGGCGGCCCCCTCGGCCTGTTGCACATCGTCGGGGATGATGATCGCCAGATCGCGCAGGATCGGCGGGAGGAACTGCGCCACGGTGGTCGGAATCGCCTCGCGACCGGTGAACGTGACCGTGGCGCCGGAGATCCGGAACGCGTTGTCGGGATCGAACCTGCACAGTCCGTCCACCGTCAGATACGACCGCAGCGTGATCTCGGCGGCATTGCCGTCGACGGTCAGGCCACGCAGCGGCAACGTGATCGGCGAGTTCGGGGCCGGATTGACGGGGGTCCGGGAGATCAGTCGCTCACCCTGATAGACGTCGACCTCGCCACCGGTGACGAACGGCGGCACCGACGTCACACCGCGCAGCACATCGGGAGTGAGGTCCTGCGGGACCGGGATCGACATACTCACCTGTCCCTGCTGACCGGGGAAGGTGATCGCCGACGACGATCCGAGCGAGTCCAGCGACAGGGGCGGCGGTGGGTCACCCGGTGCCGCGGCAGCGACGCCGACGGCGGGCGCAGCCGCCATCGCCACGACGAGCAGACTCACAGCCAGAGCACGTAACAAAGGAGAACTTCGCAGGACGACGTTCATGCTTCCTTCGGATCAGGCCCCCCACCAACGGTGTGGGTTTACGCTATCGCGTAATGGTCGGCTCGCGTTGCTTGTACGGGCGCGCGGTGCGTCGGGTGTCACAGACCGAGGCGAGGTGATGCCATTTCGAGTCCGAATCGTTCTCGGTGAGACATTGCGGGTCCGGAGCATGGGCCTCATGCAAGCCCTCGTTCTGCCCGTTTTTCTGCTCGACCCCGCTGTCGCCGATGCCTGAGAATCGGTCGACGTCCTCGTCGATTGGCGCCACGCATGGCGTCGGCACCGCCCACACCATCCATGCCGGCGACACCGTCGACGGCGGCTCCTACGTCGACGTCGACGGAAACCTGTTGTGGCATTTCCGCGGCGGCGATCCCGCCGGAGCCCCGACGGTCCTGCTGCACGGCGCTTTTGCGTCGGCGGCCACGTGGGGTGCCCAGATCGCCGGGTTGAGCGACGTCGGATTACGGCTGCACGTCCCCGAATTGACCGGTCACGGCCACAGCCCGGACGTCGACGCGGACTGGTCGATGGAGGCGATGACCGCGCAGACCATCGCCTATCTGGAGTCGGTGGTGGGCCGACCGGCGCACCTCGTCGGGTGGAGCGACGGCGCGGTGCGCGCACTGCTGGTGGCCCGGGCCCGCCCCGACCTCGTCTCTCGCGTGGTACTGATGTGCCACTACATGAACTCCGACGGTCGGGCCGCGGCCGGCTTCTTCGACCGCCTCGCCGCACGCGATTCCGCCCTCGTCGAATTCCTCCGCGAGGGGTACAAGGCCGAAAGTCCGGACAGCCCAGAGCATTTCAACGAGATCTACCGCAAATCCGAAACCCTGCTGAGGGACGGGCCCGAGTACCCGCTGGCCGAATTCGCCACCGTCGCGGCGCCGACGTTGGTGCTCGCCGCCGACCGCGGTGTGGTGCGCCTCGAGCACAGCCTCGCGTTGGCACGCACTCTGCCGAACGGCAGGTTCGCGGTGCTGCCAGGGACTCACATCCTGCCGATCGAGGCCCCCGATCTCGTCAATCCGCTGGTGTCGTCGTTTCTGGCAGCAGAACCCCCGCGGGAGTGGAGTCCGTGAGATCGGCGGGCGCGCCGTCACCATCTCCGGTCAGCAGGACGAGGGCTCGACCACGATCCCAGGCCTCCCGGCGCGCCGCGTCCGGATCGGATTCGACGCGGACCCGGCGATCGAGGATCAGCACCTCGCGGTGTTCCTCGGTGTAGCGGGGCCACTCGCCCGGCTCCCCGCCACGGGCGAAATCGCCCCAGCGCGACTGCACCTCACCGACCATCGCGCCGGCCGCACGCCAATCGCCTGCGGCCAGTCCCGCGAATGTCGGTGTGCGGTACGCCCCGAACACGGCGAACAGTTCGGTGGCGTGGGTGGCGCCCACGCCGACCTTCGCCAGCGCCTTGGTGTGGAAGTCGAATCGGTAGACGTAAGTGGGGGCGATGGCGCGGTACGCGTCGGCAAAGCCGGTGACGGGCGCCCAGAAGATGCCGTCGGCGGCCAACCGGACACGATCGGCGGCACCGCCGGCGTAGCTGTTCATGATCGCGTCGCGCGCCGCGTTGTCCTGCACCGCGAGCAGGGTCTGCTCCGGTTCGGGCAGCATTTTCCAGAACTTGTCGAACAGCAGGCCCTCGTCCCGGTTGGTCCCGATGATCAGCGGCACCGCGGCGGTCTGGCCCTTACGGGCCGCCTCGACCGGCGTGTACGGCAACGACTCGCCCCCGTACACCGGGCCGAAGGGCACCGGTTCCAGGGGGGTGGGGGTGTTCCGCGCGAACTTCATCAACCGCATCCCCGCCTTGTGTAGCTGTGTCGGCGACGCCCCGTCGAGGAGCCGGGTGGCCTCGGTCGGCGTGATCGGCTCACGCTGCTCGTCGGCCGGGGGACGACGACGCGCCGGATCGGCGACCAACCTCAGGTACTCGTCGGCGAACACCGCCGCACTGTCCTTGGAGATGGTCAGATCGGCGGCCGGGCTCTCGGCGATGCCGCGGGCGAACAGTCCGCGCGCGGCGGGGGCGGCCAGCAGCATCAGCACCGACGAACCACCGGCGCTCTCCCCGAAGATCGTCACGTTGTCGGGGTCACCACCGAAGGCACCGATGTTGCGCTGCACCCAGTGCAGAGCGGCGATGTGGTCCTTGAGCCCGGGGTTCTCGTCAAAGTGCCGCTCCGACGTCGAATACCCGCTGAAGTCGAGCATCCCGAACGGTCCGAACCGGTACTGGATGGTGACGACGATGACGTCCTGCGACCGGGCGAGGTGCGTGCCGTCGTACAGCGGGGTGGCGGCGGTCCCGAGGATGTAGGCGCCGCCATGGATGAACACCATCACCGGGCGGGGCGTGCTGGGCTCGGTCTCCGGGGAGAAGACGTTGAGGGTCAGGCAATCCTCGCTGACCGGCTGGAACCGTCCCGGGCCGGTCGCCGTCAGCAGCTTGTCCTGGACGGCCGCGTCACCGAAGGCTGTGCACCAGCGCACCCCGTTCCACGGGGTCACCGGCTGCGGGGCGTCGAATCGGCCGCGACCCACCGGTGGGGCCGCGTACGGGATACCGCGCCAGCTGATGGTGCCGCGGCGAGTGCGGCGACCCCGGACGCCACCGACAACGCCGTCGGTAGTGGTCACCTTGGTGTCGATCAGAGCCATGCCCCGAATCTACCGCGCGGTCAGATGCGTACTTCGGCGGTGTGTGCGGAGCGGTGGTATGCGCCTGACCCGAGTCGCGACCTACACTGCGGCCGTGACCTCACACACCGCGGACGCGCCGTCGCGCATCGACCTCAACGCCGATCTCGGCGAGGGCGTCGGCGACGACGACGCGATGCTGGAGATCGTCACCAGCGCCAACGTCGCCTGCGGGTTCCACGCGGGCACCCCGGCCGAGCTGCTGGCGACGTGCCGGGCCGCCGCGGCGTCGGGGGTGCGGGTGGGTGCGCAGGTCTCCTATCCCGATCGCGCCGGATTCGGGCGTCGTTTCATGGACATCGCCCCTGCCGAGCTCATCGCCGACCTCGTCTATCAGATCGGTGCCCTCGACGCCATCGCCCGAGCGGCGGGCACGTCGGTCACCTACGTCAAACCTCATGGGGCGCTTTACAACACGATCGTGCATCACGAACGGCAGGCGGATGCGGTGATCGCCGCGCTGCGCGAATTCGGCGGCGATCTGCCGCTGATGGGCCTCGCCGACTCACCGGTGCTGCGCCGGGCCACCGATGCCGGGCTGCCGGTGATCGCCGAGGCCTTCGCCGATCGCGCCTACACCCCGGAGGGCACCCTGGTGTCACGTTCGGAACCGGGGGCAGTGCTCACCGACAGCACCGAGATCGCCGAACGGGTGCTGCGCCTGGTCGAGACGGGCTCCCTGGTGGCCGTCGACGGCGCGGTGGTCACGGTGTCGGCGGAATCCATCTGTCTGCACGGCGACACCCCCGGTGCCGTCGCGCACGCACGTCATGTGCGGGAGTCGTTACGGCGCTCGGGAATCGAGATCAGCGCCGGCTGAGCGGCTGCGCCGCTCCCCGTCGAGTGGGCGCCGCTTCCCGTCGAGTGGGCGCCGTTTCGCGTCGAGTGGGCGCCGTTTCCCGCCGAGTGGGCGCTACCCGATCCGACGCTGCCGCGCGAACTCGGCGAGCACGACGCCCGCGGCCACCGACGCGTTGAGGCTTTCTACGTCGCCGGCCATCGGGATGGACAGGATCGAGTCGCAGGTCTCACGCACCAACCGCGACAGACCCTTGCCCTCGGAGCCGACGACGATGACGGTGGGGCCGGTGCCGTCGTAGTCATCCAGGGTCACATCGCCCTCGGCGTCGAGGCCGACCAGCTGAGCGCCCGTTGCGGCCCACTCCTTGAGCGTGCGGGTGAGATTCGGCGCCTGCGCGACGGGCAGCCGGGCCGCGGCACCGGCGGAGGTCCGCCACGCCACCGCGGTGACCGACGCACTCCGACGTTGCGGGATCAGCACCCCGTGACCGCCGAAGGCCGCCACGGAACGGATGACCGCCCCGAGGTTGCGGGGATCGGTGATGTTGTCGAGCGCGACCAGCAGCGGCGGGGTGCCACTGTTGATGGCATCACGCATCAGGTCGTCGGGATGGGCGTAGCGGTACTCGGGCACCTGCAGGGCGACACCCTGGTGTAAGCCGTTCGCCGACAAGCGATCCAGTTCACCTTTGCCGACCTCGAGGATGGTGATACCGCGGTCGCCGGCCATGTGCACGGCCTCGGCGACGCGGTCGTCGGGATCGCCGCCGGTGACGACGTACAGCGCGGTCGCCGGAACCTCGGCGCGCAGACACTCGACCACCGGGTTACGTCCGAGGACGTACTCGGGTCCGTCATCCTTGGCGCGCGACTTCGGTCGTCCCGCAGCGGTTTTCGACGCAGCCTTGGCTCGCTTGTGCGCCGGATGGTAGGAGCGGTCGACCGCCTTCGGGGTGGCGCCGCGACCTTCCAGGCCACGACGACGCTGACCACCGGAGCCGACGACCTGCCCCTTCTTCGACCCCGTCTTACGAACGGCGCCTTTACGTTTGGAATTGCCCGCCATCTACTCCCGACCTTTCAAGCTCCACTGGGCCCCATCGGGGGTGTCGGTCACTTCGATACCGGCCTCGGCCAGCCGGTCACGCACCGCATCGGCGGTCGCCCAATCCTTGTCCGTCCGCGCCTGAGCACGACGGGTCAACTCCGCCCGCACCAGGACGTCCAGCGCCGAGGTGGCGGCCGAATCGTCGGCGGCGTCCGAATGCCAGTGCGCATCAAGAGGATCGACGCCGAGAATGCTCATCATGGCCCGCACCGAGGACGCCGCGGCCAGGGCCGCGGGGCCGTCGCCACCGTCGAGTGCGGTGTTGCCGGCCCGCACCGTGTTGTGGATCGCGGCCAGAGCGGCGGGCACGCCGAGGTCGTCGTCGAGGGCGGTCGCGAAGTCGGCGGCGATCTCGCCGATCGCGACGTCGCCGACGCGCGAATTCACGCGCTCCACAAAGGATTCGACGCGACGGTAACCGGCGGCGGCCTCGGTGAGCGCGCCGTCGGAGTACTCCAGCATCGACCGATAGTGTGCGCTGCCGAGGTAGTAGCGCAGCTCCACCGGACGCAACCTCGACAGCATCGCCGGGATCGACACGACGTTGCCGAGCGACTTGCTCATCTTCTCCCCACCCATGGTGACCCAGCCGTTGTGCAGCCAGTACCGCGCGAACGGGTCACCGGCGCCATGCGCCTGCGCGATCTCGTTCTCGTGATGAGGGAAGATGAGATCCATTCCACCGCAATGGATGTCGAACTCGGCACCGAGCAGTGAGGTGGCCATCGCCGAGCATTCCAGATGCCAGCCCGGACGGCCGCGTCCCCACGGGGTCGGCCAGGAGGGTTCGTCGGGCTTGGCCGCCTTCCACAGCGTGAAGTCCCGCGGATCCCGTTTGCCGGTACCGGCACTCTCACCCTGGTGCACGTCGTCGAGCTTGTGCCCGGACAGCGCCCCGTAGTCGGGCAGTGAACGCACGTCGAAGTAGACGTTACCGTCGGCGGCGTAGGCGTGGCCACGGTCGACCAGGCGCTCCATGTACTCGACCATCTGCGTGACGAAGCCCGTCGCGCGTGGTTCCCCCGACGGCGGGAGCACGCCGAGCGCGTTGTAGGCCGAGGAGAACTCCCGCTCGTGGGTGGCCGCCCACTCCCACCACGGACGATCATGGTCGGCGGCCTTACGCAGGATCTTGTCGTCGATGTCGGTGACATTGCGGATGAAGAGCACGTCGTCGCCGCGATGCAGCAGCCAGCGGCGCAGGATGTCGAAGGCGATACCGCTGCGAACGTGACCGATGTGCGGCACTCCCTGAACGGTGGCGCCACACAGGTAAATCGACACATGCCCGGGCGACAACGGAACGAAGTCGCGTACCTCTCGGGTGGCGGTGTCATACAGGCGCAGGGTCACGACGTGCGATTCTACCCGGCGACCGCTGCCGTTCTCGCCCCGCTGCGCTGACGGCGCTCTCGCCACCACTGACGGCGCCCTGCCCGACGTTCACAGCGCCCTCCCCACCACTGACAGCGCCCTCCCCTGCGCTGACGGCGCCCCGCCCGACGCTCACAGCGCCCTCCCCACCACTGACAGCGCTCACTCACGCGCTATCAATGCTCATGAGAGCGCTGTCAACGACCCAGAAAGCGCTGTCAGTGAAACTCAGAGCGCCGTCAACGACCACGAGAGCGCTGTCAACGCACTGCAAAGCGCTGTCACCGTGCCGGGGTAACCAACGGCTGACCGACTGCTATTCGACGAGCGCGGTCGCCACCGCGGCGATTCCTTCGCCACGTCCGGTCATGCCAAGGCCGTCGGTGGTGGTTGCCGACACCGAGACGGGCGCCCCCAGCGCTTCGGACAGCACACGTTGCGCCTCAGCGCGTCGCGGACCGATCTTCGGGCGGTTACCGATCACCTGAACGGCCCCGTTGACCACGGTCAACCCGGCGTCGGCGACCAGCGAGGCCACGTGCTCGAGCATCCGGGCACCGGAGACGCCGTCCCATTCGGGGCGTCCGGTGCCGAACACCGAGCCCACGTCGCCGAGTCCGGCCGCCGACAGCACTGCGTCGCACAGCGCATGAGCGCCGACGTCGCCGTCGGAATGCCCTTCGCAGCCGGCGTCGTCGGGGAAGTGCAGTCCGACCATCCAGCAGGGAACGTCGTCCACGACGCGATGCGCATCCGAGCCGATACCGACTCTCATGCCTCTTCTCCTCCGGGTGCGGCCGCCGAGTCACGTTCGGCGACGAGGTCTCGGGCGATTCGCAGGTCCCACGGGGTGGTGATTTTGAAGGCGAGGTGATGGCCGGAGACGACGTGCACCGGGATGCCGATACGCTCGGCGAGTCCGGCGTCGTCGGTGGCCAGTCCGGAATCGTCGGCATGGGCGGCGGCGAGGGCCTCGCGGGTGAAACCCTGAGGCGTCTGCACGGCCCGCAGCGGTTCGCGATCCACGGTGCCCAAGACACGCTCGGCGTCGCCACCCGGTTCGACCTCTTTGAGGGTGTCGACGACGGGCAACCCCGGCACGACGGCCCGGTGTCCACCGACCACCGCGGCGATGACGCGCCGAAACACCGATACCGGCGTCAACGCACGCGCCGCATCGTGGACGAGCACGACGTCGGCGTCGTCGAGTGCGGCGAGCCCGGCCCGCACCGAGTCCGATCGATGGGCGCCGCCAGCCACCACGACAACCGATGCCGGTACCAGCGCACGCGCACGGTCGATGAGCTCCACCGGAACCACCACGACGACGGACGCCGAGAGCCCGGTCAGTCCGTCGACGCAGTGTTCCAGGATGGTGCGACCACCGAGGTCCACGAATGCCTTGGGAATCGGTTCACCCAGCCGGGTGCCCGAGCCTGCTGCGGGAACGACGATGCCGACCCGCACATCCGAGTCGGTCATCGCCGGCCTGCTGTGATCACCGCGATTGCCGCGCGCACAGCACAAGAACTGGTCAAAGAAAAATCCTGATCACAAGCGAAGTGCGATCAGGATGCGGCGGCGAGGACCTCGTCGAGAATGCTGGTGGCCCTCTCGTCGTCGGTGTTCTGTGCCAGCGAGAGCTCGTCGACGAGCACGCGACGCGCGCGTGTCAGCATGCGCTTCTCACCCGCGGACAGACCGCGGTCCTGCTCACGACGCCACAGGTCACGAACGATCTCGGCGACCTTGATGATGTCGCCGGAGATGAGCTTCTCCTGATTGGCCTTGAAGCGACGCGCCCAGTTGGTGGGCTCTTCGGTGTGTGGAGCGCGGAGAACCTGGAAAACCTGGTCGAGTCCCTCTTCACCGACGACGTCACGAACGCCGACGTACTCGAGCTTCGACGAGGGAATCTGGACGGTCATGTCACCGTCGGCAACCTTGAGAACCAGATATTCGATCTGTTCGCCCTTGATGGTCCGAATCACGATGTCTTCGACCCGAGCAGCACCGTGATGGGGATAGACAACGGTGTCGCCAACTTTGAAATTCAATGTTCCGTGCCCCTTTCGAGTATGGCCAGTCTAACACGGGCGCCCCAGACGGCCCAGACAACGGTGCAGGTCACGGCCCTGCACTCGGCTGACCGGGGATGTTTCGGCAGGTGGAGCGATGTGCCATAACAAGGGAAGTTCACAAGCGCAAGAGTCGGATTCACGTCGGCTCCGGACGCCGATTCGCACCCCCCTTCCCCTTCCGCTCGATGACCCGAACCGGCCACCACGACAGTCCGTTCCGACCAATCTGGCACCCCGCCGGGATTTTGTGACCCGGGCCCACTACGCTGCGTAGTGCAGGGTGTCCCTCACTGCGTTTTTTCGCGTTCGATTACCTGGGAGGAACGGGTGTCTGTGCCAACTCGATTTGGGCGGCGGCCTTCGGTCACACGACGGTTGGCAACGGCCACCGCGATGGCAGCGATCGGTGTCGCGGTCGCGCTCGGCACCACCGGCTGCGGTGCCGGTCAGATCTCGCAGACCGCAAATCAGCTCCCGGCCGTCAACGGCGGCAACGCGGCAGCGACGTGGGGCGAGGTCGAGGTCCGCAACGTGCAGATCATCTACCCCGCCGACAAGGCCGGCGACGTTTTCGACAACGGCGGCCCCTTCGAGGTGTCCTTCGCCGTCATCAACAGCGGACAGACCAAGATCTACCGCCTGACCAAGGTCGAGGTGACCCAGCAGGGTGCACCGTCATCGGCGAAGGTCACGCTGAGCGCACAACCCACCATCGATCCGGGCATGCTGGTGCGCGCCGGTAACCCGGCGAACTCGAACCCGGCCGGCATCACGACATCGGAATCCAGTGCCGCTGCATCGGCATCGGAGACGACGTCGGCATCGGAGACGGCCTCGGAATCCCCGACCACCTCCGCGTCGGCCGGCCCGAGCGTCGGCGAGGTCGAGGCCCCGCAACTGGGTGAGGCCGCGATCGAGGCAACCCTCAACGGCACCGGCGAGTCGGTCGCCGCGGGCCTGACCACCGAACTGACCTTCTACTTCGAGGTTCAGGACGCCAACGGCAACTGGACCGACGCGGGCACCGTCCCCGTCGACGCCGCCGTTGACTCGACGATCCTGGCGACCCGCGTCGACACACCGCGCGGCGGCGAGGCCGAGAGCGAAGGCGAAGGCGGGCACTGAGCTGATCGCCTCATAGCGCCACACGCAATCACGCGGGCTGCGTCCATTCCGGACGCAGCCCGCGTTGCTGTGTGAGCCGTTCGTCACACGGTGGTAGAGCCGCCGATCGTCACGAGTTGCGACGTCGACCCACCGTGCCCGTCATTGGCGGTGATGACGAAGCTGTCTGCCGCGAAGGTCCCCGGCGTGGCGGACGTGTACACCCAGTCACCGGTGTCCGGATCGATGGCAACGGCGCCGTGGGCAGGTTGGGTGGTGATCGCGAAGGCGACTGTGTCATCCTCGGCGTCGGTTGCCGCCGCCGACCCGGTCAACACTCCAGTGGGTACGACTTCTACCGTTCCGGCGTAGTAGTGAATCACCCCCGGTTTCGTGCCGCCTCGATGGTGGGCTGATCCTCGGGGTTGAGGCCAGCGTAGTGGGTGTGTTCGTACTCGTTGGGTGGGA
>NZ_JBSGIT010000045.1:0-16130 GCF_053605205.1 Gordonia sp. NPDC003950
TGACCGCCTACGGGCAGTTCCCACGTCCGCCTGTGGGCACTTCCCGATGTCCCTTGACACCTGTCCCGACGCTACGCCTGCGTGTGTGCGACGGCCAGTGGATGCGGCGCGCCTGTGGAGGGGGCGGCGGAGAATGTTGAGCCATCCCTCGTGGTGAGAGGCCGGAGACAGCGCAAGTCCCTGCGACAGTCGGGGGTCGTCGCAGGGACTTGCGGAACCCATATTAGCTGGAGATCACCCGTGACGCGCAAGTTGGACAAAAAGCCTCCACACGTCAAGTGCGGGGTTTCGATCCGACACGGCTCGCCGCGACGGAGCTCAGCGCGAGGCTTCATTCGCGCCGGCACGCGACCGGCGTGGGTGGGTTCATTCTGATGAGATGACCCGATAGAGACCCCACAGATGCGAGTACTACATCCTCATCAAGGCTGCGCCGCCGCATTTGGTGAATCGCTCTCCGGCGAGCCGGCTGCCAAGAGCACAGCATCGGCTTCGACCTGCCGCGGTCCTACGTTCCACAGCTCGATGGTCTGCGCAATCCAGGCGACCGCGAATATCAGCAAGGCCGCCGACTCTCCCAGGATGATCAGGTGACCCACGTGGGCCGCGAATGCAATGATCAGCAAGATCACCGTCGCAACCATCGCAAGAGCGAGCACGGTGTATAGCGCGGACAACCCCTTTACCAAAGCCGTGAATTGAGCACCGCGACTTGTCGGTTCGGCTGCGGTATTCGCGGCCCGCAGGAAGGCGTTTGAGGCAACGACGAGACCCAGCCCAGAGAACGTGGCGATCGCGGCGATGTTGTGCATGAGTTCATGGTGGCGCTCGGGGGCACTCCTGATCTCGATCACATACAGGATGAGGAGCACGACGACAACCACGGCGCCTATCATCCGGAAAATCCAGGCAAAGCAGCTCGTAGTGAACCAGTCTCGCCCCAGCCAGGTGAAACTGAACACGGTCCGGTAGCTCTGGTACTTCGACTTTCCGGCGGCTCTTACGATCAGGCCCAGCGCCTGCGCGATGACTCCGGCGATCATCGCTGCCAGGACGGCATTCTTGAGGGTCGCGTCGATCGGGAAATTTGGAAACAGCACGTCCGGATCTCTTGTGCCATCAGGGACTGTCGCTGGAATGAAAGCGATCAGGAACGCCAAGAACCCTGAGTAGTTGAGAAGCACGTCCTCGGGTTCAGTGCTTCCTTTGTAGGCAGCGAGAAGCGCCCCGAGCGCGCACAGCGATCCGACGAACACCATGTGAGCACTCGTGTAGAAATAGGCGCTGATCGATCCCATGAACTCCGAATGGTTCGGCGATCGGTAGGTGACTGCGCTGTAGATGACAGATACCGCAAGCATCGCGATGAGTGCGATCATGCCGAGTCGCAGGTTCCGATACGTAGAGATCACCATCGAGGAATTGCCCGTTGACATGATTGGACTCTACTTTTCTGGATTCAGGTTTTGTGGATAACGATATTCTGCAGTGCATGAGGGCATTTCAGCGCCCGTCATCCCACGACGGGGTCGAGTGTTCCGGCAATACAGAGCTGTTGGAGAGTCGGGTGCGACCATGAACTCCGACACTGTTCTGCGCGCGTCGCCGCACTCCACGTTTGTTGCCGCGCAGCAAGATCCTGGAGGGTGACGTCGACGTCGTAGTCACCGTCGTCGGTCTGCACCAGCAGGCTGGTCGAATCCCCTTGGCGCAGCGACTTCAATGCCTTGTTGCATGCATAGACCCCAGCTGCACCACCGCCTGCAGCGCTCAGTACGGGCGGGCGTGTCCTTTGGTTGCGGCGGTGGCCAAGTAGCCCATGGTCGCTCCCGTTATCGAGCACGCTGCGGTCTTTCCATCGTCGTCGTTGTTCCACAGGTAGAGGCCGCCAAATGCTGCGGCCAAGGCGATGACCGCGGCAATCCCGAGCCGCGCCGGTCGCCTTGTGGTTGTTGTGGTGGTGGTATCCATGTCGATTGTCCGCCTCTGTGTCGGTATCTCATGTTCTTTGTCGGGGCAGGCTCAGCAGATTCGGCCGCTGCTGACGTAGGACGTGCCGAAGTTCGCCGACTGGTTGTAAGAGAGGTAGAGAGACTGGCTGTAGCCGCTGAGGAATGTGATTCCCGGATATCCGCATCGGGTACCGATCGCCCGGTAGGCCTGGATCGCGTAGGAGCCGGCGGACGCGGAGTAGTTGGTGAAGGTTCCACATCCGCTGGCGTTGGTCGAACCCCCGCGCCAGTTCTGCCAGGTCGAACCATTCCACTTCGGAAGCGCCACCGGCTGACTCGCGTACGGGACTGCTGCCCGGACTCTCAGATGTGAGTTCATGCCGATTCCTCTGCCGGAGCTCGGAACTGGGATGTCCCGCGCGGACACGTCGCCGCGTGACCTGATTGTGGTCGCCGAAGTAACTCGGCAACAATAGTTTTGGTGTCGGTTTCGCGTTTTCCATCGATCGTCGAACCCAGAACTGGGGACACCCACATGGGCGGCGGACGAACGTATGCGCTGGTCAGTGGGTCGCGCCTGTTCGCGCCGCGAACGATGTCCCGTAGTCCTGGGTCGGCCGATCAGTGCACACCATCGCGGCAATATCGAAGGGCAGTCACCAGATGCTCATGCCGCAGGGCAGCTCGACCATCTCCGAGCGGGTCCCACAGGCCGCCTGTGCATCAGCATCCGCAGCGGCCAACACCGCTCGCTCCACCGTGGTCGACGTCGTAACTTTGGGACGCGGCGATCCTAACCTCCTCGAGGAATGATCAAGACCTGTGGATCAGGGAGGGCGTGCCTTCCCGTAAATATGATCCTGGTAGTCACTTGATCAAGTCAGCGTTGCAGCGCTGGCGGAAAGGCACGCCTCGTGCTCACGGTAGTCAACTCCAACGAAGGTTCCAACCCGGCTGGCGAGGACCGCTCCATCCTCGATCAGATCGTCCGAGACGGTGCTCGGCAGATGCTCGCCGCGGCATTGCGCGCCGAGGTCGCCGCCTACATCGACCAGTTCACCGATCAGGTCGATGAGAACGGGCACCGTCTGGTGGTGCGTAACGGCTCCCACAACGAGCGCGAGGTGATGACCGCTGCGGGTGCGGTTGCGGTGAAGGCACCGCGGGTCAACGACAAGCGCGTCGACCCAGACACCGGTGAGCGGCAGAGGTTCTCGTCGAAGATTCTGCCGGCGTGGGCACGCAAAAGCCCGGAGATCTCCGCGGTCCTGCCGCTGCTGTACCTGCATGGACTGTCCACCGGCGATTTCGGGCCGGCACTCGAGCAGTTCCTCGGTTCCGGCGCTGGGTTGTCGGCGGCCACCATCAGCCGACTCACTGCCCAGTGGCAGAAAGAAGCCGCAGCCTTCGCCGACCGCGACATCACCGCCGACTATGTGTACGTGTGGGTCGACGGCATCCACCTCAAGGTGCGCCTGGAGCAGGAGAAGCTGTGTCTGTTGGTCATGATCGGCGTCCGCGCCGACGGCCGCAAGGAGTTGATCGCGCTCGCTGACGGCTACCGGGAATCGACCGAGTCGTGGGCCGATCTGCTGCGCAGCTGTAAACGCCGTGGCATGCCGTCCCCGACCCTGGCGGTCGGGGACGGCGCGCTCGGGTTCTGGGCCGGGGTCCGCGAGGTGTTCCCCGAGAGCCGGGAACAACGCTGCTGGTTTCATAAGCAAGCCAATGTGCTTGCGGCACTGCCGAAATCGGCACACCCAACGCTATCAAAGCGATGCAGGAAATCTACAACGCCGAAGACGAACAGCATGCCCGTCAAGCCATCGCTGCATTCGAGAAGACCTACGGTGCCAAGTATCCGAAAGCCGTGGCCAAGATCGTCGACGACACCGACGTGCTCCTGGAGTTCTATCGGTATCCCGCTGAGCATTGGATTCATCTGCGGACCACCAATCCGATCGAGTCGACGTTCGCGACCGTGCGGCTACGGACCAAAGTCACCAAAGGCCCCGGATCCCGCGCGGCCGGCATCGCGATGGCCTACAAACTGATCGAGGCCGCGCAGTCGAAATGGCGGGCGGTCAACGCACCACATCTGGTGAAACTGGTCCGTGATGGCGCCACCTTCGAGAAAGGCAAACTCGTCGAACCCGACGCCACCTCAGGCACCCAGGAGGCCGCCTGAAAACCGCTCATCCACAGGTCTTGACAATATCTCGAGAACAGGATCCGCATGAATTCGACGAACAGGGGGAAGGCGAGATAGGTGTAGACGCAGGCGAATCCGACCATCATCCAGAATGAGGCGAGTCCGTGGTAGCGGATGTCGCGCAGGATGAACACCCAGAACACGATCAGCGACGCCCCCAGCGACACCGCGCCGAGGATGCTGATGGACCGGGCCAGCGAGTTGGATCTGCCGACGACTCCGGTGGGCACCCAACCGATTTCGCGGCCGATGATCTTGTGCAGGATGGCGATGGCGTGGGCGAAGCTGTAGACCATCTGGATGCGCAGCACCTCGAATCGCCAGCGGGTGCGTGACACCAGCGGGAACATCACCACATACACCCACAGGCCGAACAGGAACGGCACCAGCTGCCAGGGCCGGACGTCGTCGGGGAAGGCGGTCACCATGATGACGCCGGGCAGGAAGACCAGGAAGACGTTGAATGCGGTGGTCAGGTAGTAGAAGACCCCGGCCCAATGGGCCATCGCCTGCCGGAAGGTCATCCGTTTCGGTTCGGCCATAACGGTATTGCGTACCCGCGACAGCGATCCCATGCACCAGCGGTACTGCTGGTTGAGGAAGCCGGCGAGATCCGACCGGCACAGTCCCCGTGAAAGCATTACCGGCACATAGCGAATGAGGTAGCCGGCCTGCTGCAGGTGACGTCCGGTGTGCAGGTCCTCACTGTGTTCGATGGGGGCGAACCCGCCGACCGCCTCGAGGGCGCTGCGCCGGTAGAGGGCCGATGTGCCAACGCAATTGGCGGCGTCCATGCGGTCGCGGGATGGTTGCACCCACCGGTAGAAGAACTCCTGGGTGGCGCCGGCCGTGCGTTGGATCCATCCCATCGTTTCGGTGGTGGCGAAGCATTGCGGACTCTGCACGATGGCGACGCGGGGGTCGTCGAGGTAGGGCATCAGGTGAGCGAGGAAATCGTGGCGTGGGCAGAAGTCGGCGTCGAAGATGATCACGACGCCACCGGAGCTCTGGGTGTATCCGTAGCGGAGGTTCCCGGCCTTGCGGAGGTGTAGGTGGTGCGCAGGATGGCGAGGCTTTCGCCGCAGGTGGGCAGGAACACGTCGACGGAGGCGAACGTCCCGCCGTCGGGAACCCAAGTGGCAGCACGCTGTTGATGTGTGCGCCAGGTCACACGTCGTCGGCTGAGGCCGGTCGCCAGGGACAGCAGGGTGCCGACGGCGTTGTTGCCCAGCAAGCGGACCCGAAGGATATCCGAAAACCATTCTGCTGCTTGGTGATTCGACGGGAGCGTCGACGTCGGGGTGGGCCCCGGAGCTGGGCCGGGCGATCAGCAGTTCACTGGACCGGACGGTCGCCACCGCCTACTGGAACCCCACGACCTCCAAGTACGGGGCACCGGTCGTCCTCGGCACCGGCACCAACGGGGCGATCGGCTTCTGGAACGGCTCGGCGTCGGGCAAGGACGCGGCGTATGCGCTGGACAATCTGACCGCGTTGACCACCGCCCCGTCGGGCGAATCGATCGGCACACCGGATCTGGTGCTGCTCAACTTCGGCCTCACCGAGGATGCGTCGCAGCCGCTCGCCGAGCAGGTCCAGCCACTCATCTCGGCCATTCAGAAGAAATATCCGGATGCCGGGATTGCGGTGATCAAGCAGAATCCGCCGCGTGACGGCGACAATTCCGACCAGGTGTCGGGGTATGCGTCGGCGATGGATGCCGCGGGCATTCAGGTGATCGACGTGTACTCGGCGTTTCCCGCCGACGCCTCCGCACGCGCCGCATTGATGGCCGACGGCGTCAAACCGAACGAGGCGGGCCAGAAGCTGTGGTCGAAGGCGGTGCTTGCGGCGTTCGGGTTGCCGGCGTCGTCCTGAGACTCCCTCGGTCGGTCCGTCGGAATGGCCAGACGCGGTCACGGATTGCGCACTTTGTGGAATTCGCTTGGTCGTAGGACAGGCATTTGCTTCCCTTATGGCCCCCGAGTACGGGACAATCCTGAGTGACGTCCATATCGCACCTGAGAAAGTCCCGTCATGATGCCGAGTTTCACTCCGCTGACGCGCCGCGTTGCCGCCGGTGTGCTAATGGCTGGGATTGCGGGCGCGATGGTTGGCACGACGGTGTGGGCGATACCCGGCGTCGACACCAGCGCATCGGCACCCAGCAGCGACCTGCAGGTCGCGCTGGCCTCGATGGGAGCCGAACCCACCCAGCTCGGCGTCGCCGATGACCAGATCTACCGGATCTCCGACGCCGACCTCGACGCGACCCTGGACAACCTGAGTGCACTCGGCGTGACCGACATCCGGGTCGGCGCGCCGTGGCAGTACCTGGAGGCCGACGGCGAGAACTCGGGGGCGTGGTCACGCCTCGACGACATCGTCGAGGGAGCCCAGGCGCGCGGCATGAACGTGGTGATCGTCGCGGGGGTCACCTCACCGTGGTCGGCCGACGAGGCCGACACCGACGCCCCGCGCATCGACGAGTTTGCGGCCTTCGCAGCCGAATTGGCCAAACGGTATCGGGGCAAGGTCCGCGGATACGAGGTGTGGAGTTCCCTCGGTGTTGCGGGCACCGAACCCGGCGCGGTGATGGATCTGCTCGTCGCCGCGACGGCCGCCATCCAGAGAACCGACCCGACCGCGCTCGTCGCGACCCAGCAGACCCTTGCCGCCCAGGTCGCCTCCGTCGGCCCCGAGTCCGCGCCCGCCCCGGCGGCCACCGATGCGGCGAGCCCGGTGCCGTCGACACCCATTCCGTCCACCCCGACCGAGGCGACCACCGCACCCGCCCCGCCCGCCGAGACCACCTCCGAAGCCCCCGACGCGGGCAGCGGTGGTGGCGGCGGTGCTGCCGAATCGAGTTCGACGACGTCGACGACCACGACGGAGCCGAGCACCTCCGAAACCCATGCGCCGGTGACGCCGAACGAGCAACCCGCGGTCCCCGAGGTCCCCGAATTCGATGCGCAGGTGATTCCGAGCACCTCTTCGGAGCCGTCGGAGCCCTCGGAGTCCTCGGAGTCCGGCCCGAGCGACATCCCGGAGGCCGAACCCGCCGAGTGATCACCGATGTCGGACCGGGCAGGTACCGTGGGCCGACCGATTCGGATGACAGTTCACCCGACGTGAGGACATGGGATGCCACGATCGCGCGAGGAGCGCTTCGATCTCCTTGCCGGGTGGGAGAAACGTGCGGAATGGCCGTTGGCGATCATCGCCGCCCTGTTCCTGATCGCGTACTCGGTGGATGTCCTCGGCGATCCCGGTCGGCTGTTCTCCTTCGGTATCGGGATCGTCGTCGGGTTGTCGTGGCTGGTGTTCGTCGTCGACTACTTCGTGCGGTTGTCGATCACCCCGGATCGGGGACGCTGGTTTGTGCGGCACCTGTTCGATCTGGCGGTCGTGGTCCTGCCGATCCTGCGACCGTTGCGGCTGGTCAGCTTGGTTATCCTGGTCGGTGCGCTGCAGAAGGCGCTCGGTGGTGCGATCCGCGGTCGGGTCGCGATCTACACCTCCGCGACGGCGATACTGCTCATCTATGTGGCATCCCTGGCGGTGTACGACGCCGAACGGGGACGTCCGGGCGCGACGATCACGTCGTTCGGGGATGCGGTGTGGTGGTCGTTCGTCACCGTCACCACCGTCGGCTACGGGGATTTCGCGCCGGTGACGATCACCGGACGGGTGGTCGCGGTGCTGCTGATGATCGGCGGGATCAGTCTCATCGGTGTGGTCACCGCGACGATCGCGTCGTGGATCGTCGAGCGGGTTGCCGAGGAGGATGACGCCGGCCGGGCCGCGACCGCCGCCGAGATCCGCGAGTTGAAGGACGAGATCCGCATGCTGCGGGAATCGTTGGGCGCGGAAGGCGGGGTCGCGGCCGCCGATGCCGATATAACCGGGATGAATACGACCACTCACGACAATTATTGACGCGAGACCGCTGAGCCATCCCGGTTATATCGGCTCATCCGCTACAGGCCCGTCAAGCCAGGCCCACACCGACCGCGGCGAGCACCGACCACGCGCTACAGGACGAGACCCGCATGCTGCAGCAATCGATGCGGCACGGGAAGCGGGGTCGCGGGCGCCGATGCCGATACAACCGGGATGAACACAACCACCCGCGACAATTATTGACGCGAGACCGCTGAGCCATCCCAGTTATATCGAGTGATCCGCTACAGGCCCGTCAGGCCAGGGCCACACCGACCGCGGTGAGGATCGACCAGACCAGCATCGCGATGCCGGTGGCACCCAGCGACGGGATGAGACCGGGACCGGTGGCGTGTCGGAGGACCGGGCGGGCGGCGACGACGATCAACGGTGCGGTGGCCAGCCCGATCAACACCCATGGGGTGGCGGGGATGAGCACCAGACTCGCGATCAGCGGCACCGACAGGAGGACGACGAACAGGACGCGGGTGGCGCGGTCGCCGAGCCGGACGGCGAGGGTGATCTTGCCGGATTCGGTGTCGCTGGGGATGTCGCGGAGGTTGTTGACCACCAGGACCGAGGTGGAGATGGCGCCGACGGCGATCGCGCAGACCAGGCCCACCCAGTCGACGCGGCCCGACGTGACGTACTGGGTGCCGAGCACCGCGACCAGGCCGAAGAAGGTGAACACGGCGATCTCGCCGAGTCCGTAATAGCCGTACGGTTTGGATCCGCCGGTGTAGAACCAGGCGCCGGCGATGCAGACGGCACCGATCACCACCAGCCACCACGCGGTGGTGACCGCGAGGATCAGACCGCAGACAGCACCGAACCCGAAGCAGGCGAACGCGGCGGCCTTGACCGCCCCGGGTGCGGCGGCCCCGGACCCGACCAGCCGCATCGGCCCGACCCGCTCATCGTCGGTGCCGCGGATGCCGTCGGAGTAGTCGTTGGCGAAGTTCACCCCGATGATCAGGGCGACCGACACCAGCAGCGCGAGCACCGCCTTCCACCAGGTGACGTCGCCGACGTAGAGGGCTGCGCCGACACCGGCGACCACCGGAGCGATCGCATTCGGCAGAGTTCGGGGTCGCGCGCCTGCGATCCACTGGGTTGGGGTTGCCACGCCCTTGATCGTGCCACGGCCGGTGCGGGCGGCCGACGTGACGTCGGCACTTGGCGGCGCCGAGTTCTCAAGGGATCGATCACACCTGCGGCGCCCTCGCCCAGCCGGGGCTCGGTGGCATCGTCGGCCAGGGCTGGGACTGGTCGATCGGTTCGCGGCGGGGCAACTCGGCCGGCGTCGCGGCGTCGCAGGCGTGCTGGTCGGCGGTGGGTGTCGGGTAGATCGCCATGAAGTCGAAGCGGGTGACATACCAGCCGCCGAAGACGTTGCGGCCAGTGGTACGACCGGGGCCGGTGGGTCGGGCGGGTGGGGTGGCGCCGGTGCGGACGAGGTCGATCTCGACCGGGCGGGCGGGCATCGTCCGGGATCGCCACTTGGGGCTGTCGGCGCCGCGCACCGATTGATAGCTGTATCGGCACAACACGATTCGCGTCCAGTCGGCCCTGTCCTCGCGGCGCAGCGCGGTGTAGAAGGTGGTACCCACGCCGGGCTCCGTCGGGGACACCTCGGGTGGATAGACGGTGATCATCTGGGAAATATTCGATGGCGCGGCATCGGCGAAACCGGGATATCCCCACTGCAGGGATTCCCCGGCGTTGGCCAATTCGAAGGATTCGACAAAGGCACGCACGAATGTGCCCTCCGGGCCATTGACCTCGACGACGGGACCGGGAATCCAGCGGTAGGTCATGTCGAATTGGGCGGGGATCGTTTCGTCGTCGAGCGTGACCATTTGCGCAGGATTCTCGGGTGGTCGGGTGGGTGATCCGCATGCCGTCAGCGTCGCCATCAGGGCAAGTCCGATCGCGGCGAGTGCGCGTTGCCGTCGTCGGGACATCGACGATCATCCCCTTCGGTCGAACGTAGGGGCAGGGACTTTCGCCCAGCATAGATGTGAATGATGAGACTGGTGGGATTTCGGCGCCCCTTGCCATCGGGTGATGGACGTGGTGATC
Source organism: Gordonia sp. NPDC003950 (assembly GCF_053605205.1). Lineage (NCBI taxonomy): Bacteria > Bacillati > Actinomycetota > Actinomycetes > Mycobacteriales > Gordoniaceae > Gordonia > Gordonia sp. NPDC003950. Next base: position 10,189 of record NZ_JBSGIT010000045.1, read on the forward strand.
TGTGAGAGGTTTCGAACTCACGTCGGGAGCAGTTCATGCACTGGTTTGTCGACAGCCCACTTCTCACCCTGTTCTTCTGCGTCGGGGTCGGATGCATCGTGGGGAAAATCCCGTTCGGCCCCGTTTCCTTCGGCCCGGCGGGCGCATTGTTCGTCGCGCTCGCGTTGTCGGCGATCGACTCCGATGTGTCATTGCCGCCGATCGTGACGAGCCTGTCGCTGTGCGTGTTCTGTTATGTCGTCGGAATCGCCGCGGGGCCGTCATTCGTCAACGCCATTCGCACCGGCTGGAAACCCGTGCTGGTGTCGATCACCGCCATCATCGCGATGGCCGCCGCCGCGCTCGGCGTGGGCAAGGCCTTCGGGCTGGACATCGGGACGATCGCCGGGTCGTTCGCCGGTGCGGGTACCGCGACCGCCGCGCTCGGCGCCGTGCAGGAGCAACTCGCCGGCGATGGCCCCATCCCACCGCAACCCGCGATCGGCTACGCCGTCGCCTATCCGATCACGGTGTTCCTGACGATCCTGGCGTGTACGTATCTGGTCTCGGCGGGCAGACGCAAGCCGACCGCCGAGGATCGGGAGAAGCTCCCGCCGATCGTGGTGCGCACCCTGGAGATCGTGCATGACCCGGGGCTGACCGTTCACGAGTTCTCCCAACGATTCTCGGCGGTCATCTCGCGACTGACCCGGGACTCGGAGACCGTCGTCGCGCATGAGTCCGAACGTCTCTATCCCGGCGACCTGGTGACCATCACCGCGCGGGAAAATGTGGCGGAATCGATCGTCGACGAGTTGGGGCGGCCCGCGGAATCGGAACCGTGGATGGATCGCAGTGCCATCGACTTTCGTCGAATCACCCTGTCGAATCCGCGGCTGATGGGCCGCGAGTTGCAGGAGCTGCGGATGGAGGAGCGGTTCGACGCGGTGGTCAGCCGAGTGCGTCGCGGCGACGTCGACATCATCGCCACGCCGGATCTGGTGCTGCAGAGCGGGGATCGTCTCCGGGTAACCGCACACCGCGATCGGCTCGCCGAGATCGCCACCGAGCTCGGTGACTCCGAACGCGCCGCCGGTGACATCAATCCGATCGGCCTCGGTCTGGGGTTGACGATCGGTCTGATGCTGGCGTTCGTCGAGATTCCGTTGCCTGGTGGCGGCACGCTCGTATTGGGGACGGCCACAGCGCCTCTCATCGTCGGCGTGATCCTGGGTGCGCTCGGCCGCACCGGCCCGGTGGTGTGGACGCTACCGGGCAACGTCGCCAACACCTTGAATCAGTACTCGCTATTGGTGTTTCTGGTGGCGGTCGGCACCGGCGCCGGCGCAGGTCTAGTGACGGCGCTGGGCGACAACGGTATTCAGTTGGTGACGCTGGGGTTGACGATCTCCCTGGCGCACGCCCTGGTGTGCGTCGTCGGCCTGCGTACCGTGCTGCACTATGGGACGGCGCGGGCACTCGGCGGTCTGACCGGGTCGCAATTGAATCCGGCGCCGTATGCGTTCGCGATGGGTAAGGTGCCCGATCAGCGGGTGGCGCTGGGGTATGCGGTGTTGTTCCCGGTGTCGATGATCGTGAAAGTGCTTCTGGCGCAGATCATGGTGGTCTACTTCTGAGCGTCGTGCTGGTGGGTCGTGCCGGGTAGCACGAGCCATGCGATCACCGTGCCGATCGCGAGAAATGCTGCGCCCACCGCGAATCCGGTCCGGAAGCCGTCGGCGGGGAGTGCGGAGTGCGCGGCGACGGTCACCAGGATCGCGAGGCCGATGGTGCCGCCGAGTTGCCGGGAACTGTTGAGCACGCCGGAGGCGAGGCCGACGTCGGAGTCACGCACACCGGCGGTCCCGACGGTTCCGACGAGCACCATCGATCCGCCGATACCGATGGCCGCGACCAGCGAGGGCAACAGGATTCCGCGCCAGAAGTCGAACTCGTCGGGCACCAGCGCGAACAGCAGCAGTCCGACGGCGCCGAGCAGACCAAGGACCCCGATGCTGTTGCGGGGACCGATGATCGGTGCGATCCGGCTCGAGGCCACGATGCCGATGACGACGCCGACGCAGAACGGCAGGAACAGTAATCCGGCGATGTCGGATTCGACATTCCAGACCGTCTGCACGAACAGCGAGGCGAAGTAGAATGCCGCGAGTTGGCCGGCGGCGAGCATGAATCCGAAGATGTTGGCGCCCAGAATACTACGGGCGGCCATCAGATGCGGCGGCATGAGCGGGTGGGTGACGGAGCGTTCGACGAGAGCGAATCCGATCAGTAGTACTGCCGCACAGATGAATCCGATGACGGTGGGCGCCGACGACCAGCCGTGGTCGCCGCCGGAGCTGACCGCGTAGACCAGCGCACCGACGCCTGCGGTGACGAGGACCGCGCCACCGACGTCGAGGCGTCCGGCATCGCGCCGTTGCTCGTGCGCGACACCGCGCAGGGCCGCGGCGAAGGCGATCGCGACGATCGGCACATTGACGAACAGCACTGCCCGCCAGGAGAACCAGTCGGTGAGGACGCCGCTGAGCACGACGCCGACCGCACCTCCGGCGGCTCCCGCGCCACCCCAGAACGCCATCGCCGTCTTGCGGACGGCCGGGTCGGCGATGCTCGACGCGAGAGCGAGGGATGCGGGCGCCAGGAGTGCCCCGGCGACGCCCTGCAGTGCGCGGGCGCCGACGAGCAGCGCCGGGCCCGTCGCCATCCCCCCGGCGATGCTGGCCACCGCGAAGAGGGCGAGGCCGGCCAGGATGACCGTCCGTCGTCCCCAGAGGTCGCCGAGGCGTCCGCCGAGCAGCATCAGACCGGCGAAGGTCAGCAGGTAGGCGGTGACCACCCATTGCAGTCCGGCGGCGCTGAATCCGAGGTCACTACGCATCTGCGGGAGCGCGATGTTGACCAGGGACATGTCGAGCGCGACGAGGAACTGCAGCGAGAAGATCGTCGCGATGAGTGCCCGATGGTGTGCGGGCGCGGCGACGGACGTCGACGGCGTGGTCACGGGAACCTCCGTTCGGGGGTACGCGACGCGTTTCGGTACGCGTACGTTTACGTATGCGTACGTGAGGGTAACCTAAGACTCCCGGTTGGTACAAGGGACTCCCCGCGCCGTTGACAGCGCTCTGGTGTGCGTTGACGGCGCTCTCGTCTACGTTGACAGCGCCCTGGTGTGCGTTGACAGCGCTCAGGCGCCCCGCGACGCCCGCGCGAGCACCCCGTCGACCTGTGCCGACACGGCGTCGCGGACCCGGAACTGCGCGGCGTACTCGGGCAGGTGCGGCAGGAGGCGCGCGATCGTCGGGACGTCGACGAGGTCGGCGGGATCGATGGTCTGATGCCACGACTTCTCGCCCGGTGTGCGGCGCGCGAGGGTGTCCTGCCATTGGAGTTCGGAGGCGACGATGTACCACACCGCGCGCCAGGCCGACATCGCCTCGACCTCGTCGACCCCCAGCTCCAGGGCGGCCTCGACGAAGGTGTCGGCAAGGACCAGCGCAGGTGCGCCGACGGTGGTCCCGTCACGCAGAATCGGGACGATCCAGGAGATGCGCGCCAGTTCGTCGTACATGCCGACCGCGACGTCGATCATCCGGTCACGCGGCGGACCGTCGGGCCGGACCCATGGGATTCGTGCCGCCACTTCGGTCAGAACCAGTTGCAGCAGTTCGGTTTTGTTGGCCACGTAATTGTAGAGCGTCATCGGCTTGGAGCCGAGCTCTGCCGCCAGGCGGCGCATGCTGAGGCCGTCGACACCGTCGCGCTCGATGATGAGGATGGCGGCGTCGACGATGGCGTCACGGGTCAGGGACGGGGCCGGGGGCATGGTGCCCTATTTCTACCAGTGGTGGCCACGATTCACCGATTCACGGCATTCGAAAGCGCTGTCGACGTTCACGCGAGCGCTGTCAACGCGTGAGAGAGCGCCGTCAACGATGCCGGGGTCAGCGACCGGTCGGCGAGCGGTCAGCTCTCGGTCGGTGTCAGTTCGATGCAGTCCACGCCCCACCCGAGTGGCGTGGAGGTGACGATCGACCAGCCGGCGGCGGTGGTGAGCCGCTCGATGTCGACCTGGGTGCGCGGGGGGACGCCGACGGCGCCGAGGTGCACCAGGGCCATTTCGGTGGCGCGGGTGTTGAGCGCGTCGGGTTCGGTCGATTCGACGAGGATCAGCGAGTCGGCGATCTCGACGAGTTCCCGTAGGTGTCCGATCACCTCGTCGTCGGTGCGGTGTTCGCATGCGCTCGCCAGCACCATCACGTCGGTGCGGGTCCACTCCTCACCGAAGTCCTTGTCGCCCTGCGAATCTGCCCGCCGGAGCGCAGACAGCGGTTCCGCCTCCTCGACGATCCGCATGGATGCTTTGACGCCGCCGTCGCGCAGCCCGTCGGCGACGACGAGTGCGGCCGGGCCGCCGATGGAGATGTCGGAGTATCCGCGCCACAACGGAAGTCGAGCAAGAGCGGGCATCAGGAAGGTCAGGCCGTCGGCTTCGTCGACCAACTCGTCGTAGCGATCGGCCGCGGATGCGACGTGGCGGCGCAGGGTGGCGCCCGTGCGGTGTTCCCACGCCGACCGTCGCGCGGTGACGGCGTCGGCGAGTCCGGCGAGCGCGAGCACCTGATCGGCGTAGAGGCTGTCGAACTCCTCGCGGGCGTGGTCATCGTCGACGAGTCGCTCGCCGTACTCCCCGATCGAGATCTTGTCACCGTCCAGACGTAGAACGGCGGCGTCCAGCAGCACGTTGATCACCGGGTCGATCTGTGCGGCAGCCACATTCAGGGAATCGGCGAGTTCAGCGCGGTCGCGGGGGCCCGCGGCGACAGCATCGAGCAGTCCCAGCTTCAGTGCCGCGCGGGTCGCCAACCACGGCACGGGGGAACCGATCTCGGCGCGAGTTGCCGAGGTATCCGATTCCGTGTCCGCATCTACACCGGGCTCGTCCCGGATGTGCCAGTACCCGGTGATATCGGTGTGCGACTTGAGAATCCCCCACTCGCGGCTGATGTGACGCCGAAGCGCAAGCAGCGCACGGCTTTCCGCGGCGGCCCAGACGTAACCGACTCCGCGGGGCGCGGGCACGGATGCCACCGCCGCGGTGAAGGCGTCCCGATCGCCGGGTTCAGCGAGGACCCAGGTGATTGAATCCCCTGTGCGAGTAAGGATGTCCTGACGGGCACGATCATCGGAGATGGTGATGATCGCGCGGGCGGGGCCGTCGACGGGCCGTTCGGTGAAGAATCGGTCGATCGCCGGGACGGCGGTCTCATCGCCGATGAGGATCATCTCGTCGACGTCATCGGGAATGATCGTCGAGGCCTTGGGCCCGACGAACCAGAGGTCGTCACCGGGTTGCGCGGACCGCGCCCACGCCTCGGCCGGGCCACCCGCGTGTCGATCCGAGGTGTGGACGACGAAGTCGAAGGACACCTCGAGGGCCGCCGGATCGTGGTGATGCGGGGTGTAGTCGCGCGTCTCACGATGCTCCGACGGCCGCCAGTCGATGCCGTTTTCGCTCTGGTGGGGCACTGCGTCGGCGATGTCTCCGCCGGGCGCGAAGATGAGTTTGACGTGGTCGTCGAACATCGGGACGTCGAACGCGGGGAATGTCATGCCGTCGCGGGTGAACTCACCGAGTTGGGGGCCGCCGACGGTGACGCGGCGCATCCGCTGCGTGATGTCCTCGACGCGGCGCACCTGCACACAACGCAGCACCAACGGGTGGGCTCGGTAGCGGGAACGGTTCATGGACTCGCATCACCTCGTCACGGACTCGTGGGCAACTATTTAGGTGACACTAAGCTACCGCGCGTGGCCGAGGTGGCCGCGCGCAGATCGCCGGCGACGGGGTCCGGACGCGACAATCGGCCGCACACCACCGGTGTGCGGCCCATTTGGTTTTGGTGGGTTTACTTGGCTGTATGGTGTGCGTCTCCGGGGGGCGC
>NZ_JBSGIT010000046.1:0-10946 GCF_053605205.1 Gordonia sp. NPDC003950
CCGTCCTGCCATGATCCCTATCGTCCCTTCTCCGCCCTCATCAGGGCAATCAGGACTCTAGAACAGCCCGGACCGGTTCACGGGGGACACGCCACTACCGCTCACGCGATCTGATATCTCTCGCAGCCACTTGGACACGTTCGTCCAGAGTCAACTCCAACCCGCGCACCAACACCTGATCGGCACCCTCAACGACGAACCCCCACCCGGTCGTCGTCACACCCAGAGACGGTCAACACCATAGCGTGAAGAACTCATCGGGAAGAACACACAGGGAAGCCGAAATGCCGCAGACTCGGTGACCATTCTGGCGAACATCATTCGCTGGTTAGATCGGGACATCTGATTCCACGGCACCGGTCCCGTCGGCGCGCGATGACCTCTCCCATAGAGTTAGACGTAACAAGAGGAGTTGGTTTTGGGCGACTTGCATGTAGCGCAGATCAAGCGTCGACTGAAGAGCACGACGTATCCACACATAGACGTATCCGACCTGAACAAGCATGGTGCGGACTTCGTCGAGCAGGCCCGACTGACCCGGGCGCTCGCCGCATTCGTCTTAACAAAGGTTGCTGGTCTAGGCCCTGATGACGCCGCCGCATGCGTAACCGACGGACCAGACGACAACGGCGTCGACGCTATCGCGTTCGTCGACTCGGACCCTCCACGTCTCTATCTCGTCCAGTCGAAATGGACAGACGCCGGAAACGGTGGCGGCGCAACACTCGACGAGATGATGAAGTTTCAGAAGGGACTAGCGGACCTCGTCACCATGAATTGGGAGCGCTTCAATGAAAAGGTGGCCAAGCGGGTCGCAGAACTGGACAACGCTCTACTCAACACCGACCTGCGCATCGACGTCATCTTCGTGACGATGGGGACACCGCAGGTCGCGCCAGCGGTATCCGGTCATATGGACGACTACATCGCAACGCTTAACGACCCGACCGAAGTCGCGTTGTTCACTTACTTGAACCAGGGCGCAATCTACAAGCTTCTCGTCGACGACACCCTTTCAGCGCAAATCGACCTCACTGTCGAGTTATCGGACTGGGGAAGGCTCGAAGGACCCCCAGATGCGGTCTACGGCCACGTCGGCGGCGCGGAAGTGGCAGCATGGCTACGCGACCACGGAACTCATCTGTTCGACCGAAACGTACGGCTGGTGCTCTCAAACTCGGAGGTCAACGCTTCCGTCTTGGAGACGATCGAGGAATCTCCTGAGCGGTTCTGGTACTTCAATAACAGCGTCACAGCACTTTGCGAGTCGATTGACAAAGCCCCCGCTGGTGGCACCGAGCGACGTCAGGGAACGTTCGGGCTCAAGGGCGTCAGCATCGTCAACGGAGCACAAACCGTGGGGACTCTCGCCCGCGCACTACGGATGGGGAAGCAGGAGGAACTCGACGCACTACGAGTCATGGTGCGGTTCATCTCACTGGAATCTGCTCCCGACGACTTTGGCAAGCGCGTGACTCGCGCGACCAACACCCAAAACGTGATCGGCGGCCGCGACTTTGTCGGTCTCGATCCCGAACAGGCGCGTCTGCGCGACGACTTCTCGGTCGACGGCCTCACTTACGCGATCCGCAGCGGTGAACAACGCCCAGACCCCAGCAAAGGGTGCGAGTTCGTCGAAGCCGCCATCGCCCTGGCATGTGTCCACTCATCCGGGTTCGCCACCCAGGCGAAACGTGAGGTGAGTCGCCTGTGGGATGACACATCGAAGGCTCCGTACAAGGCCCTATTCAACCCCAGCACCACCTACCTGCGGGTGTGGCGGTCCGTCAAGGTTCTCCGCGCTGTTGACGCGAAACTTGACGAACTGAAAAGCGGGCTTAACAACCGGGAGCGGGGATACGCGGTGCATGGAAATCGCCTAGTCGCCCACATCGTATTCGCGAGACTCGATCTGTCCGGGATCGAAGACCCTGCCACCGATTGGGATCTAGTCGTATCGCAGGTCCCCGAACTGGCGGCGAAGGTGCTAGCAACCATTACGGAGCGCGGTGAGACCGAGTATGGCGGATACACCGCTAGCTTGTTCAAGAACGCGACAAAGACGGATCGCCTCGCCACGCTGGCGATCGAGGATATCGCTTCTTGATCAGGTCAGGGGCAGGGCACCGCGGCGAGCCTGGAAATTGCAGGTCAGAGCCGTATTGCGAGCGAGTCCAGACTTTCCGCCAAATCCCAGTCCAGAAATTCACTGTTTCCCCAGCTCACCAGTCCAGACTTTCACCGCGCGCGGCAACCGTTGCTGCCGCGCGCGGTCCGTTTCTGGACTGGCGGACGCTTTTCCTGGATCGGCGGCTCGATAGTCTCTTGCCATGGCACGGCAGACCGCGGGAGCGCTGCGGGGAATCACCCTGCAGCAGTTGCGCTACTTCGTGGAGGTGGCAGCGGAGGGATCGATCAGTGCCGCGGCCGACGTGCTGTATGTGGCGCAGCCAACCATGTCCGCGGCGCTCAAGGACCTTGAAGGTCGGCTGGGACGTACGCTCTTCGTCCGTTCGACGCGGGGAGTGACTCTCACCGACGATGGAGCGGAGTTCCTCGGGTACGCGCGGCAGGTCGTCGAGCAATCAGAACTTCTGGAACAGAAGTACCTGGGGCGCGGCCCCTCACGTCGACTCCTGGCCGTATCGACTCAGCACTACTCATTCGTCGTAGATGCATTCGCGCGCATGGTGAAAGCCTCTGAAGCCGCCGAGTATGCGTTCAGTCTTCGCGAGACCCGCACGTGGGACATCATCGAGGATGTTCGTACGCTGCGGAGCGAGGTCGGTGTGCTCTACCGCAACGACTTCAACGCAAGCGTGATCAACAAGCTGATCCGCGAAGCCGGGCTCGTCTTCACGCCGCTGTTCTTCGCGTCACCGCACATCTTCATCGCCCGTACGAACCCCCTCGCAGGGAGAGAGAGCGTGACGCTGAAGGACCTCGAGGACCTGCCCCGGCTCACGTTCGACCAGGGCGTGAACAACTCGTTCTACCTCGCCGAGGAGATTCTCTCGACGCGATCGTCGAAGCAAGAGATCCGCGTGAGCGATCGAGCAACCATTTTCAACCTGATGATCGGCCTCGGCGGTTACACCATCTCGACGGGCATCATCTCTGACGATCTGGATCCGTCGATCGTCGCCGTTGCGCTCGACGTGGACGAACGCATCGAGATCGGGTGGATCGGCCATGCCTCGGTCTCGTTGACCGCTCAGGCGCAGCGTTTCGTGGCGGAGATGCGCGATGTCGTCTCGGAGTTCGGAGTCGATCTGCTGACATAGCCAATGCCTATGCCTGGCGATCGAAAGAAGGAATTAGGCTATCGCGGCCGGTCTCCATACACTGACTTTCGCGCCGCTTCGGACTACTGACTCCCAGGTGTCGTCGGGTCCGTTCGATTGACCCTCGACCATCGCGAGCTCGATTTCGAAGCGCTATGAAACTCAAGCAGAGAACCGCGCGACGACGCGCACGTGGAATCACTCCTGCGCAGTGATAGGGGCATCAGAGCATGAGAAATGAATGTGTCTTCAGCATCGGCACGACGCGCTTCGACGAGGACTACACCCCGTCGAGCAACTCGCGCGGCACGACGAACTTCGCGAATCTCGCACGCGGAGAAGACCGTCCGCAGAACCTGCGCAACGCGGTGTCGATGATGAACACCCGTGTCAACGAGCTCCTCCATTGGGACAATCCGCGTGGTGACCGCTACGAACTCGAACTCGACATCGTCTCGGTGGATCTGCATCTCACGACAGTCGGGGACGACGCCGCCTTCCCGGTGATCGAAGTGCTCGACGTCGACATCCTCGACACCACCACGGGCGCCCGCACCGAAGGGATCGTCGGGAACAACTTTTCCTCCTACATCCGTGACTACGATTTCAGCGTCCGGCTCCCGGGACACCAGGCGACAGGAATCCCCAACGACTTCGGCGATCTGCACGGTCAGGTCTTTCAACGTTTCCTGGAATCCGACGAGTACCGCGACCGGTTCTCACAGGCGCCGGTCATCTGCATCAGTGTCTCGACGTCGCGGACCTACACCAGGCTCACCAATCGCCACCCGATCCTCGGCGTGGAGTACGAGGCGGACGCGCTATCGCTCACCGATGAGTACTTCGGGAAGATGGGCCTCACGGTGCGCTACTTCATGCCTCCGGGCTCCGCGGCTCCGTTGGCCTTCTACCACCGCGGCGATCTACTCAACGACTACTCGTTCATCGCGCTCGCGGGAACGGTCGCGACGATGGAGACGTTCCAGAAGATCTATCGTCCCGAGATCTACAACGCGAACACTGCGGCGTCGGAGGTGTACCGGCCGAGTCTCGACAACGGCAACTACTCGCTTCCGCTGGTGACCTACGACCGTGTCGAGCGCACTCAGCTCGCCACCACACAGGGAAAGTTCACCGAAGTGAGTCTCATGCAGCCGTACGGCCATGTCCTGGAGCGTTGGGCCACCAAGCAACCGGCCTGACCACGCGAGACCGTAAGGAACGAGAGATGGACACACTCCTGCCCGCCACGATCGTCGGCAGTCTGCCCAAGCCCTCGTGGCTCTCGGAGCCCGAGAAGCTTTGGTCGCCATGGAAGTTGCACGACGACGAACTGCGCGATGGAAAACTCGACGCCCAGACGCTCGCCGCGCACGAGCAGAGCCGTGCCGGGCTCGACATCATCAGCGATGGCGAACAGACGCGTCAGCATTTCGTGACCACGTTCATCGAGCACCTCAGTGGCGTCGACTTCGAACGGCGCGAGACCGTGCGAATCCGTGACCGCTACGACGCGAGCGTCCCGACGGTCGTCGGCGCGGTGAGTCGCGAAAAGCCGGTGTTCGCAGCGGATGCGGCGCATCTTCGAGCAGCGACCGATCAGCCGATCAAATGGGCGCTGCCCGGCCCGATGACAATGGTCGATACGCTCTACGACGCCCACTACAAGAGTCGCGAAAAGCTGGCGTGGGAATTCGCCACCATCTTGAACCAAGAAGCGAAGGACCTGGAAGCAGCCGGTGTCGACGTCATCCAGATCGACGAGCCCGCATTCAACGTGTTCTTCGACGAACTGAAGGACTGGGGCGTCGCGGCGCTCGAGCGCGTGACCGACGGGTTGAGTTGCCAGACCGCCGTACACATCTGTTACGGCTACGGCATCAAGGCCAACACCGATTGGAAGGCGACGCTGGGAGCCGAGTGGCGCCAGTACGAAGAGTCATTCCCCCTCCTACAACGGTCATCGATCGACATCGTGTCGCTGGAGAGTCACAAATCGCGAGTACCTGTCGAGGTCATCGAACTGCTTCGCGGCAAGACGGTCATGCTGGGCGCGATCGACGTCGCCGACGACACCATCGAGACGCCGGAGGAAGTCGCGGCGACACTGCGCAGCGCACTCCCCTACGTCGACAAAGACAAGCTCTGGGCCAGCGGGAACTGCGGGATGGCACCGCTCGCCCGACGTGTCGCACGGGACAAGATGGTCGCGCTCGCCCAGGGAGCCCACATTCTGCGCGCAGAGCTCTCCTAGCCGGCCCAGCGGTTCACCGTGCGGCGGTTCCGACACGACCGGGTATTCGGATGCTTCGGCCATCCGGTGAGCGCGGCCTGGTCAGATGGCGTCGCACCTCCACGCAGCCAGACTGGACGAATATGACTATTCAGACTAGTCCGACCGGTGTACTGTGAGCCCATGAAGACCGTCAGCAGCACCGAGGCCAAGGCGCGTCTCAACGCGCTCCTCGCCGAGGTCGAGCGGACCGGCGAACCGGTCACGATTACCAACCATGGGCGTGCGGTGGCCGTGGTCTCCCCCACCGCTGCACGGCCTCGCGCGTTCGGCCAGTTTCCCGGACTCGTGATTCCCGACGATTTCGATGCCCCGTTGCCCGAAGCCGAGTTGGACATCTGGGAGGGGTCCGCTTCGTGACCGCGGTCCTGCTCGACACCAACGCATTCCTGTGGTTGCTGCAGAACCCTGACCGCCTCGGGAGTCACGCGCTCGAAGTGCTCGAGAATCCGGCCCATGAACTGTATGTCTCTGCGGCGTCGGCGTGGGAGATCGCCATCAAGACCCGACTGGGTCGACTCGATGCCGGACCAGTCCTGTCGACCTGGACTGCCACGCTGGACGCCATGGCGGCAAGCGATCTTGCCATCGACTCTGCCGACGCGGTGATCGCCGGGCAACTCAACTGGGAGCACCGAGATCCCTTCGACCGCATGATCGTTGCCCAAGCGACCCGGCGTGGCCTGACCATCGCGACCAGTGACAAGATCGTCCAGGACGTGACCCTCACACCGGTCATCGACACCCGGCGATGACACAGAGGCGCGTGCGCCTCGACTCCGCCGACGTACGGTGAAACCATGCGCCTGAAAACCCTCATCGCCACCGGAGCGTCCACCGCCGCTGCTGCCGTCGTCGGGAGCGTGGCATCGAAATCCGCTGTGGAGAACTGGTATCCGACGCTGAGCAAGCCGCCTTTCACTCCACCTCCGGTCGTGTTCCCGCTGGCCTGGACGACGCTCTACGCCGACATCGCACTCACTTCGGCCGCCACCCTGGACCGTCTGCACGACGACGCCCGCGACGACGAAGCGCGCCAGTTCGCCGTGGCGCTCGGCACGAACCTTGCACTCAACGCCGGCTGGAGCTGGCTGTTCTTCGGCGCTCACAAGCTCGGACCGGCCGCGCTGGCCGCCGGGTTGCTGACCGCGAGCAGCGCCGACCTCACCCGGCGGACCGCGCAGACTGACAGCACCGCGGGGGTAGCGCTGGCCGCGTATCCGGCGTGGTGCGCATTCGCCACACTGCTGTCGACGGAGATCTGGCGTCGCAACCGCTGACGGCCACCTCCTCGGGCCGGTTTTCGCAGAGCCCCGGTGGCCGCGACCGTAGTAGCTTGGTACCAAGATCACGTAGGTAGGTACCGCATGGCCATGAACATCAAGAACGACCACACGCACTCTGTGGTGAAGGAGATCGTCCAGCTGACGGGCGAATCGCAGGAGACAGCGGTACTACGCGCGGTCGAGGAACGACTACGCAAACTCAAGGCCGCCGATGCCGTCGAGACGACCCTCCGAGAAGGCGCAGAACTAGGGCACCTGCTGGGACTCGACCCCGGCGACGACCCCACTGCGACCCTGTACGACGACTCCGGGATGCCGGCGTGATCGTGGTCGATACCTCCGCCATCATCGCCATCATCGCCGCTGAGCCCGATGCTCGTGATTACGCAGAAGTCCTCGCTGATCACCAGCCGCTGATGTCGGTCCCCACGTACCTCGAATGCTGCATCGTCGTTGATACGAAGAAGATCCCGGAGGCCGGTCGGAGACTCGATCGCATCCTCGATGTGAACGGTGTCGATGTGGTGGACACCGACAAGACACAGGGCGACATTGCCCGCCAGGCATTCCGGGACTTCGGTAAGGGGATGGGTCATCCTGCCCAGCTGAACTTCGGGGACTGCTTCTCTTACGCGCTGGCCATCCAGCGCAACCTTCCGCTCCTCTGGAAGGGAAACGACTTCATCCACACCGGGATAAGGTCCGCCCTTATCGAGTTCCGCAACAACCGGGACGCGTAATCGCGGGCCTCGCGGCCGCGCACACCGACGTTTGAGCGGATCGAGAGCCCCAAACCGATTGTGGCGCCATCACTCACGTCGGCCCGCCATCCGTCGTCATGATCGTCTCGAGCATCGTTCTGCCGGCGACCCCTCATCACCTATGCTCGATGAATGGCGACCATTGGTGCACAAGACTTTTCCGTCGATGTATCCGGTTTGCGCATCAGCGGTGACCGGTGGCTCGGTGAGCGGTCCGCCGATCACCCCTCGCCCATCGTTCTGTTACACGGGGGCGGGCAGACCCGGCATTCGTGGGATCGCAGCGCAGCCGCGCTCGCGCAGCGGGGGTACGAGGTCTACAGCCTTGACCTGCGTGGACACGGTGACAGTGACTGGGCTCCCGACAAGGACTATGCGATCGGCGCATTCGTCGGTGACCTGGTCGGGTTCGTCAAGACGCTCGATGCACCCCCGATTCTGGTGGGCGCCTCACTCGGTGGCATCACCAGTCTGTGCACGGTCGGCGAGAATCCCGGAATCGCCACGGCGCTGGTGCTGGTGGATGTCGTGGTCGATATCGAGCCGGCCGGCGTCGATCGGATCAAGAAGTTCATGACCGACCACGTCGGCGGGTTCGCCACGCTCGACGAGGTCGCCGACGCGATCGCCGCCTACAACCCGGAACGCAAGCGGCCCCGCAACCTCGACGGCCTCCGCAAGAACGTGCGGCAACACGACGACGGCCGCTGGTACTGGCATTGGGACCCCGAGTTCATCGTGTCCGACGACGACGAACCGCGCCGTCACACCGACCCGGCACGTCTGAGTGCCGCCGCGCGTCGGGTCACGGTACCGACGTTGATCGTGCGCGGCGGCAAGTCGGACGTGGTCAGCGATGCGGGTATCGCCAGCATGCGCGCCCTGGTACCGCACGCCGAGGTCGCCGACGTCAGCGCGGCGGGCCACATGGTCGCCGGCGACGACAACCAGGTGTTCGCCTCGGCCATCGAGTCGTTCCTCGATCGGCACAAACTCTGACCCAGCGGCTTCTGAAGGAACAAATTTCACCGCCGTCGTCGACGACGTGCGACGCGAGACGACGGACAGGACCCCCACCGGCACAGACGGAGGCGACTTCGGCCCAACACGTCTCGAAACACTGCTCGGAACAAACGGCCCTGCCATGCTCTGCACATGCACCGCCAGACCCACGGCCCATCGCTCGCGACGGAGTCCGCTCGGACACGACCGTTCAGCCGTCGCCAGGTCGTCGCCGGTGGCCTGACCGCGGGTGTCGCCGCGGCCATGGCGCCGGTGGGACCGGCGCAGGCGAGCCCGATCGGCAGGCCGAACATTCTCGTCCTGGTGAGCGAGGACTGTGGAGCCCAGCATCTCGCCGTCTACGGCGGACGCGCACACACCCCGACGATCGACGCGCTTGCCGCCAGCGGCATTCGGTGGGCCAACGCCTTCTCCGCCGCCCCGGTCTGCGCACCATCCCGGTTCGCAATGATCACCGGTGTCGCGCCGGAGCGGTGCGCGCCCGCCAACCACATGCGCGCCGACGGCGATCTTCCCACCGAACTCCACGGCGCGGGGTGGACCCAATACCTGCGCGACGCCGGGTACTACTGCACCAACAACGCCAAGGAGGACTACAACGCCGCCGGCCTTGATCTCGATCGCACCTGGGATGAGTCGTCCCCCCAGGCACATTGGCGCAACCGGCCCGCAGGCGCACCGTTCTACGCGGTCTTCAACCCGACGATGACCCACGAGTTGTCGATGGCGTTCCTGACACCGTCGCCACCCCCGGGCATCTCGGCGCCCTACCTCCACGAACTCGCCGGAATCCACGCCGTGGCACCGACTCCCATCGTCGGTGGACCGACACGGCCCGACGATGTCCGCATTCCCGACTACTACCCGGACACCCCGACCACACGCAACGATGCGGCCACCTATCTGAATCAGATCACTCAGATGGACTCCGAACTCGCCTTCCGGCTACGCGAACTCGAGGAGGCCGGCCTCGCCGACGACACCATCGTCCTGTACTTCAGCGATCACGGCGGGGTCCTTCCCCGGTCCAAACGGTTCTGCTACGACAGCGGACTCAAGATCCCGCTCATCGCGCGATTCGGACGGAATGTCGCCCACCTGGCACCCGGAAACCCCGGTTCGACCATCGACGACACCGTATGCGTCAGCACCGATCTCGCACCGACCGTCCTCTCACTCACGGGCATCGCGTTGCCCGAATGGATGGACGGCGACCCTTTCTGCGGGCCGGAGCTCGCCGTCTCCCAGTACGCCTTCGGCATGCGCAACCGGATGGACGAACGCTACGACTTCGTCCGAACGGTGCGCGACAAGCGATTTCGCTACATCCGCAACTACATGCCGGACGTCCCCAACGGCCAGCACGTGCAATTCATGTGGCTGCAGGCCGGGTACCGGGAATGGGCCTCGCTCAATCAGCACGGGACACTACCCGAACGTCACGCGCGGTTCTGGACGAGCCGACCGGCCGAGGAACTCTACGACATCCGCGACGATCCCGACGAGGTGACCAATCTCGCCGCGCGTCCCGCGCACGCGGAAGTCCTTGCACGACTGCGTGATGCGCTCGACGCACACATGCTCGAGATCAACGACAACGGCTTCATACCGGAGAGCGCATCGATCGAGGGATACGTCAACAGCAGATCGACGCAGGCCTACCCACTCGCCGAGATCGCGCACCTCGCCGGCCTCGCCATCACCCGGAACCCGATGAATCTGACCGTCTTTCACCAGATTCTCCGTCATCCCAACGCGGTGATGCACTATTGGGCGGCAAGCGGATTCCGGCTGCTCGGCACGCACGGTGCGCGGGTCGCCGGCGACCTTCGCGACGCGTTCGCCGCGGAGACCTCGGCGCATGTCTCCCTCATGCTCGCCGAAGTACTGGTCATGGTGGTCAATGATCGCCGGGCCCTGCAGCACCTCGCCGACGCGATGGCCCGCCACCCGGACGGATGGATTCGTCTGCAGGCCGCCAATGCGCTGGACCGCCTCGGTGATCGCGCCCGCCCGGTGTCCGACACCCTCCGTCGGGTACCACTCGGAGTCGTTGGAGCCGAGCCGATCTCACTCACACGCACCGCGGCGATCCATACGTTGCACGCACTCGAGGGATGGTCCGCGGCGATCCCCTGACCGGGCGAATCCGACCGGCGCACTCCTGTTCTCCACAGGTCCCATGTGGCCATCGACAGCTGCGCCACACGCGTGTACCATGGAACACATATTCGATATCAAGTGGGGGTGGGATGTTCGAGACGACCGACGATATCCGTCAAGTCCTCACCTCACTCGT
>NZ_JBSGIT010000047.1:0-8800 GCF_053605205.1 Gordonia sp. NPDC003950
CACCAGCATCACCCCGTGGGCTGCGAGATCGACTGATCGACTGCAAGTAGGAACTGGCTCTAGAACGGCCTGGACCGGCTATCGGGGACCTGCCACGCACGTCCGCATCGGAATGCTCGCCCTCGAACAGATCGTTGATCGTCGAGATGACCTCGTCGAGTTCGACCAGGTCCGGATCCCGCACGGCACCACTGCCACCACTCTCACCTGCGGGAGGGATCTCGACGTCACCCGAGAGCTTCCCGCTGGTCGTTCCCTGCTTGTTGTGCTTGAGGTATTCGAAATCCACGCCTGACAGGTCGATGGCGTGATTCACGTTCTCCCGGCGGATGACCGGTGCGAGATACCGCAGAAAGATCGAGAGCTTCTCCAGATCGACATCTTCGTAGTCGAAAAGCTGTGACAGGAAGTCATATTGGCGAATGAAAGTGCCGACGTCCTTGCGGAACATGTGCAGTTCCTCGAGAGCCGCGGAGTCTCCCCTGTCGTTGGCCTCACGTTCGCGATCCCGGAACACGTGTTGAGCCGGGACGACCCATTTAGTCAGCGCGTTGTTGCCCTTGTTGTTGATGAAGTCTTTGGCCAATCCGTTGACTTCGGCCCAATGGTAGATGCCTGCTGCGTCGAGTTTGGCCATTGTGGCGTGCACGATGTTGGGGTCGGTGACGTCGGTCAGCGTGGTGGCCTTGAAGTACGGTTCGAACGCGTCGACCATATCCTGAGCGCTGTTGGCGAAGTCGATGACAAACGTTTGGTCCTTGCCTGGTGCGGTGCGGTTGAGCCGCGAAAGCGTCTGCACCGCTTGCACTCCGGAGAGTTTCTTGTCGACGTACATCGCCACGAGGAGCGGTTGGTCGAATCCGGTCTGAAACTTGTTGGCCACCAACATCACCTGGTACTCATCAGTGGCGAAAGCATCCCGCAGGTCGCGGCCCTTGAGACCGGAGTTCATCTCCGTACTCGTCTCGGTGACTTTGTACAAGCCGTTCTCGTCGTCGGCGATCTCACCGGAGAAGGCAACCAGCGCGGCCACATCGGTGTATCCGTGCTCGGCGACGTACTTGTCGAAAGCCCGTTTGTAGCGCACCGCGGCCAGCCGGGAACTGGTCACCACCATCGCTTTGGCCCGGCCATCGAGGCGCCACGCCACGTTGGAGCGGAAGTGTTCGATGATGATCTGCACCTTCTGGGCGATGTTCGTCGGGTGCAGCCGCACCCAGTTCATCACCGACTTGATTGCCTCGCGTTTGTCCACCAGCTGCGACTCCGCACCCGGTTCGGAGTCAACGACGACGGTTCCGCCGGCGTCGGTGTCTTCGGTGGTGTAGCTATACCCGTTGTGCGACAATCTGAATGCCGTCTTGTAGGGCGTGTAGTTCTGCAGTACGTCGAGGATGAAACCTTCCTCGATCGCTTGCTGCATGGAGTACAGGTGGAATGGTTCAGGTGGGGCGTCGGGCGATGGCCTCCGCCCGAAGAGCTCCAGCGTCTTCGCCTTCGGCGTCGCCGTGAAAGCAAAGAACGAGATGTTCGCTGCTGCAGCACGAGCGGTCATCTCCGCGGCGAGCACATCCTCGGTATCGATGGAACCGCCGTCGGCGATGTCGTCGAGTTCGGTCGCGGTCAGTACCTTCTTCAGTTGCTTGGACGCTTCACCCGCCTGGGAGGAGTGGGCTTCATCGGCAATCACGGCGAACGACTTACCCTGCAAACCGGTCCCGTCGCGAATGAGATCGAGCGCATAGGGGAACGTCTGGATCGTCACGATGATGATCTTCGTTCCCGACTCCAACGCTTCGGCCAGCTTGCCCGACTTCGACCCACCCAACGAGTCGATGTGCGCGACCATGCCCGGTGTGTCGTCAATCTGCCGGATCGCCTCCTGAAGCTGCGAATCAAGCACGGTGCGGTCAGTGATCACCAGCACCGCGTCGAACACCGGCTTGTTCTCGTCGTCGTGTAACACCGACAGCCGATGGGTCAGCCACGAAATCGAGTTCGTCTTCCCGGACCCTGCCGAATGCTGGATGAGGTACTTCTGACCCGGCCCTTCGGTCTTCGCGGCGACGATGAGTTTCGTGACGGCATCCCACTGGTGGAATCGCGGGAACAACATCTTTTCAGTGCGACGCTTCTTGGTTGCGCCACGCGCCCCGAGCCCGGTCGAGGGGTCGATCTTCTCCTCGATCTGCAAGTGCATGAAACGTCCGAGGATGTCCAGCCAGGTGTCGCGATCCCAGATCTGTTCCCACAAATACGACGCGGGCGAGCCATCGGGATTGGCCGGGTTACCGGCGTGCCCATCGTCTCCCCGATTGAACGGCAGGAAGAACGTCGAATCACCGGCCAGTTTGGTGGTCATCTGCACCTCGCTGTTGGAGACCGCGAAGTGAACGACCGCCCGCCGCCCGAACTCCAACAGGGGTTCCCCCTTCGGAAGCCGATCCTTCTTGTACTGCCGCACCGCATCGGTGATGTCTTGGCCTGTGTAGACCGTCTTCAGCTCGACCGTGGCCACCGGAATCCCGTTGACGAACAACACCAGATCGATCGTATTCGAGTTGCGAGAGGAGTAGTGCACCTGTCGCATCACTCGAAGACGCACGGTTTCATAGCGTTTCGCTGTTGTCTCGTTCAACGTGGTGTTCGGCTTGAACTGACACATCGAGAACTTGGCGTTCAAGTCCTTGAACCCGTTGCGCAGGACATTCAAGGTGCCGCCACCGGCCTTGAGGTCAGCGTCGAGCCGTTTGGACAAGGTGGCCAGCACCTTGGACTCGACGTCCTTGCGCGCGGTGCCAGTCAGCTCGGGTTTGACGCGCTTCGCGAGCTCATCGGGCTGGGTGTCGGCGAGCCACCCGAACACGTCGTCGGGGAACAGTGCCAGCGACTTGTCGTAGCCGGTATCGGTCAGAGAGTAGAGCCATCCGTGACTGGCAAGGTATTCGCAGATCTCGGTTTCGAGAACGACCTCGTGATGCTGCGGCATGTCAGACCATCTCCCGCACATCGATTTTGCCGGTCACGGCGTCGGCGATCAAGGCGGAGCGGTACTCGCGAAGCAACTCAATAATGGTGGACGACTTTGCTAGAAGGCCATCAATCGCCAGCGTTGCTGTTTCGACTGATCGAACAATACGGAGTTGCTCCTGGAACGGAGGTAAGGGAACACGCAGCTTCCGGAGCTGTTCGCAAGTAAGTCCTCCCTTTGTGCTCCCGTTCTCGTCACTGACGCTTCTGAGTGCGGCATACGCACTGCGGAGCACGAAACGCAGGAATGCAGGATCCACTGTCCCGTCGCGTCTGGGCGTGATGTAGGCGATATGTTGGTTGATGGTGGCCTCAGTCTGCAGTAGCGATGCCATTCCGCGAGTCTTGCCCTGACCCGTTAGGCCTACCAACACTGATCCCGGCATCACTATTGGAAGATGACATTCACGGATCGCTGCCTCTGTCACGAACTGGTCCGCTGAATCGACGGTTTCCCTGTTGACATGGCTGCTGCTTAACCACGGAATCGTCCCACCTGCCCAGTACCGTGACTCTTCGCGACGGGGTGTGGACCCATTCCCGACCCGGCAGTGCATGCCGACCTGCGGGGACTCCCAATCCGCCGGCAACCCTTCCACCCAACCGAACTGCGAGATCCCTTGTGCCAGTTGCGCGCCTCCGGCTACCTTTTCGGTGATGGTGGCGATGCGGTCTTCCTGCAGGGTCGTGATCAACTGCTCCTGCTTAGCGATTAACGCATCGATCTTTGCCGTCTCCCGGTCAAGGAAATCGATGATCAGCTGCTGGGTTGGAATCGGCGGCAGCGGTATGTCGAGGTTTTCGAGCGCGTACTGGCCAAGCCCGACTCGGGTGAGTCCATTTGCCGAGACTTCGAGGACAGCCTGTAGGTATGTCGTATCGAAGAGTCGCTTGACAAAGGAACCGAGGATGGGTTGCCGTGGACGGATCATTGACAAAGTGGTAGCCACATACAACCCAGGGGAGGTCTCGAGGCACGTATGCGCTGAGCCCGATGTCGTCGGCGGACTCCGAATCCTTCGTGATGATCGTGTCTCCAGCACGGAGCGAAAACTTCGCTATCTCGCTGTCTGAAGCAGTCGCTCTCATAAAGTCCAGCTCGTCGTCGATGAGGTCGTTGTAGTAGACGTCGGTGTAATTGCAGAGCCGGACTGGGGTCTCGCCCTCGCGACTATGTTTGTCGACATTGCTCGGAAACACATGCGCCACATGTTTCAGCGGGACCACTTGCCAGTCGGAAGGCACCTCGCCGAGCCAGCGGCGCGCGAGGTCTGGCAATGTGATACTCACGCACCCACCTCCTTCAGCATTACCTGGATCTCCCTAACCAGCTGCTGCAAGTCCTTGTGGATCTCCTCCAATGGACGCGGCGGTGTGTACCGGTAGAAGTGTCGGGTAAAGGGAATCTCGTAACCGATCTTGGTCTTGTCGTAATCGATCCACGCGTCCGGAACATGTGGCAACACTTCACGTTCGAAGTACTCGTCGACATCCTCTGTGAGCGGCACGTTCTCGGTGTCGCGGAGTGCCGAATCGGGTTCGGGGTTGCCGTGCCGGTCGGCAATCACGTCGGCCTCGTCGGAATGCTCACCGATCGTCGACCAGATCGCTTTCACGACGGACATACCCGGACGTCCGAAACCGTTGTCACGCAACGCGTCCTTGAGCTCCGCGACGAATCCGTTACGATTGGTCCACTCCCAGTCGGCGAGGTAGGCAAGCGACTTACGGATCGCTTCTTGCTCGTCGTCGTTCAGTTTCGCAACGGCTTTCGCCGCAAGGACCGCGTCGATCTTGGTGTCATCAATGCGAAAGACGAGCTGCAGCGGACGTTCAACGGTGATCGTCTGGTAGCCGAAGTCGTCGTTGGCGAACACCTTCGACACAGACGCCTGCTCGTCGGAGCCTGGGTCGTCGAGTCGCTCAGAGTAGAGCTGGACGATCTGCTGGATGTGCTCGTCGCGCAGGAACTTCCGCTTCGACCCCAGCGACTTACGCATCTTGCCGAACATGTCGACGGCGTTGATGAGTTGGACGGTTCCCTGGCGTTCGGCGGGCTTGTCGTTGTCGAGGATCCAGATGTAGGTGGAGATGCCGGTGTTGTAAAACATGTCGGTCGGCAGGGCGATGATTGTGTCCAACAGGTCGTTTTCGAAGATCCACTGCCGGATGTTCGATTCGCCCGACCCCGCACCGCCGGTGAACAAAGGGGACCCGTTGAGGACGATCGCCAACCGCGAGCCGCCGTCACCGTTCTGTTGAACGGGAACCATCTTGGAGATCAGATGCATCAGGAACAGCAGCGACCCGTCGGAGACGCGTGGCAGGCCTGGGCCGAATCGGCCGGCGAAGCCACGGACGCGGTGTTCCTCATCGACAGCTCGCTGTTGGGTCTTCCAGTCCACCCCGAACGGCGGATTGGACAGCAGATAGTCGAAGTGGCGGCCGCGGAAGTTGTCGTCGGTGAGGGTGTCGCCGAGATAGATGTTGTCGACGTCCTGGCCCTTGATGATCATGTCGGACTTGCACATTGCGTACGAGCGAGAGTTGATCTCTTGCCCGTACAGGACCGGCCGCGCCTTGTGGTTCATCTCCAGCAGATGGTCGTACGCGGTGGAGAGCATGCCGCCGGTGCCTGCCGCTGGGTCGTAGATGGTGCGGACTGTGCCCGGCTTGGTCAGCGCGTCGTCGGCGGTGGCGAACAGAACATCGACCATGAGCGCGATGACCTCGCGCGGGGTGAAGTGGTCACCGGCGGCGGCGTTGTTGGATTCGGCGAACTTGCGGATGAGCTCTTCGAAGATCAGGCCCATCTCGTAGCCGTTGACCACGTTGGGGTGCAGGTCGACGGCCGCGAACTCCTTGACGATCAGATAGAGACGGTCGGACTTGCTGAGCCGTTCGATGAGGTCTTCCATCCCGAAGCCGTCGAACACGTCACGGACATTCGGGGAGAACCGGTCAATGTAGACGACAAGATTGTCGGCAACGCCCCCAGGATCGGAGGTCAATGCGCGGAAGTCCCAGCGTGAGGTGTTGTAGAACGGCAGCTTGAACTTGGTCTTGAGGACGATGTCCGGGTCAACCTTTGACTTCGCAAGCTTCTTGTACTCGGCGAGCACCTCATCCTTGGTCGGTTCGAGGATGCAGTCCAGGCGGCGGAGGATCGCGAACGGCAGGATGACATCCCCGTATTGATTGGGTTGGAACGGCCCGCGCAGCTTCTCTGCGATGTTCCAGATCAGGTTGGCATTTGTGGTCGCCATCGTCACCCACACTCTTCTCTCGTCGCGAACGTCGACACCAAACCTATCCACTGTGTGACCGGCGCACGCGAAATGGTGGCCGGGAAAGGCGGCGGGTTCGTTCCTTCAGGGGAGTCAAGCCGCTGACTGAAGCCTCCCCCGGCGGGTGACCGGGCGGTAGCGTGCGGCCGTATGGGCATACCCGGCATGAACCTCCCACCGATCCTTGACGACGACCACTTCGATGCCGCCGTCGACGCGCTGAAGGACTACTTCCAAGATGACGGCGCCCTGGCGTATAGCGGTTCGCGCTTCGAGCGATTCGCAGGTGGAGGTGACCGTCCGGAAGTGGCTAACGAGTTCACCGCCGAGGACATCGTCGCGGTGACCCTGCTGAGCGTCGACATCCCTGGCACGGCAGCACTCCGCATTCTCGGCGACCGCGACCCCGGTTACCGAGAGCAGTTGTGCGACCTGCTGAGCACGCTACCCACCGATGTCGATCTCGCGGATGCGACCGATGAGCACCTGGTGACCGCGGGCAAGCTGTGGAGTCTCGTCTCGGCGAATCGTCGCGTGGGTCGGGCCAAGACGAGCAAGTTGCTCGCTCGAAAGCGCCCTCGTCTGTTGCCGTTCCTCGACTCGGTGGTCGCTCGCGAGGTAGGCCACGACCCCCGCAAGTACGACTTCTACCGGAACTTGAGATCCGGCCTTCTCGCTGATGAAAAGAGGCTTGTCCGCCACCTCAAGGAGATACGCGAGAAGTCTGAGGTCGGTGGCGACATCAGCGTCATCAGAACGTTCGACATCCTGGTGTGGATGTGGGGAACCAACGGCCGAACGGATAGGTAAGATCGTGGCCACGGGGTGCGATGGCAGACCAGTGCGATGGGTCCCCCGTCACGCACCCTCCGCGTGACGCCGCGCCAAGTCGACGGCGGATTCCAGCAGCGCAACACGCACGGCTTCGAGTGGCCCTTCTTCCAGCATCTGGACGGGCGATTTGAAGCCGAATCCCGGGTTGGCAACTGTCAACCATCCCTGGATCTCGTACGGAGTCATGGTGCCGGACAGTTCGTCGACGAGTTGAGCGACGGTCCGTAGGCGAAGCAGCGTCGCTGCACCCTTGACGCCGCGCTCACCCTCAATCCACTGTCGTACCGCGCGAGATTCGGACACTCCGACCGCGCGAGCCGCGAGTTCGAGTCCGAGAACCTCAGCGGCCCGCTGGGCAAGCGTAGACGTGTCACCGAATACCGCCAGCTCGTACGAATTGGACATCGTTCTACTCGGCCCCTTCCGCTCCAAATCACAGGCACACCGCCACGTCGAGCGACATGCACGCTCACAACTCGAGCACCACGCCACCCTGACCAGCGCGTTTCACCCGTTACCAGGACACCTACATCATGTCATGGACGGTCTCGCTCGACTCCTCAGAAATGCAGCCACCGAAATCCCACACGCAAACCCGCGGGTTAACCATGCGCAACGCCAAGTCCGTGGTAACGTCCACCCATATCGAAGCCCTGAGGGTGGCCGGCGTGTAGCTGCCATTCTCGGGGCTTTTTGTGTAAAGCGAGGAAGGAGTCGCCAAACGACAGAGCGTCAGGAGGACTCGACCCATTGAGTCTCATCCAGCCGCACAGACAAAAATCGCGAACTCCGTGCAGGAAACAGCGGATTCGCATTCATAAACACAGAAAGCCGGGTTGCCGCCCGGCCTCCTGCTGACATTCACCGACGCAACATCCAGCCCATCAAAGCTCACGGCTGTTGCGGCGATCAACTCACCTCGGAGGATACTCCATGCCCTTCTTGTTCCATATCCATAGCAAGTTCGACGCGTCACCGTGCGACTGTGCGGTGGCATCATGACCGACAATCGGCCACAGCCGCCTCGCGTCCCTGCTCGCCGCAGTGCTCGGCGCATGGATCGCAAAATCACAGAGCTCCTGAGTGGTCAGATGTCTCGGATCGACGCGATGCGCATCCTCGACGATCCCGACGCCGTGGCAGAGATGGCTTCTTCAGCAGAGATCATCTTGTGGGACGGCCGAAACCCGTTGCTCCAGAGCTTTTCCGATCCGACCCCGGTACCGCTGGCTTCGCTACAGCCGGTGCGGCGGATCGGGACTTTTCACGGCGCTCGTTCGCGCTTTGTGTTCCATCCGACCAGGTTCGACGGACACCGCCACCTCGTGTTGTGCGAGTCCCTCCTCGAATCCGCGTGGATGGCCCAATTCGATCGGCGCGCCGCGCACTGGGGGTACGTCGGCCAGGCCGGCATTGTGCGCTGGACGTTGGGCCAGAAGTCCCTCATTCACGTGCCAGACATCATCGGTCAGGATTGTGACGGCCACCAGTGGATCGCCGATGTCCGATACAGCGTCGGTATGGATGGCTTCAGCGGGTTGGTCATGGACCGACTGGCAGGTCCCCGATAGCCGGTCCAGGCCGTTCTAGAGCCAGTTCCTACTTGCAGTCGATCAGTCGATCTCGCAGCCCACGGGGTGATGCTGGTG
>NZ_JBSGIT010000048.1:0-7338 GCF_053605205.1 Gordonia sp. NPDC003950
CGGGCACTTTCCTGACCGCCGATGGGCAGTCCTTATTGGCCGTCAGCGGGCACTTTCGTGACCGCCCATGGGCAGTTTTTCATGTCCGCTGACACAGCATAAATCCCACCCTGTGTCCAAGATCCGGGGTCAAGGCCCAACGGACAAAACAAGAGACCACCAGCGCAACGCGCCGGTGGTCCCATAACTGGCAATCCAGGTGGTCCCATCCCGATGGCAAAAATCAGCTCACAGCGGTCCCTTCACCGTGGCAAATGACACTCGCGGTACCTGACGCTTCGGCGAGAGTGTTGTCGGAGGAGTCGCGCACAGTGCTGACCGAGGGGTCGACTTTAAACTCGATCAGCCGGTCGGCATAGGCCAGCGATATGTATTGGGGGTTCATTTGGTCGACGCAAGACCATGAAGTACCCCAGGTTTAGTTCCTATGTGGTTGCGAGGGCCGGGGCGGCCGACTCGCAGATAGCTGAGGCGCCGTTGAGGGCGGCCTCGAACTCTGTGGGTGGTTGATAGTCGAGCGCTTCGTGTAGACGCTGTTGGTTGTACCACCAGACCCATTCGCAGGTGGCAAGCCCCACCTGCTCGACGGTGCGCCAAGGCCGACGCTGCCTGATCAGCTCGGTCCGTATGGTAGCCGCAACATGCCAACCGACGATCACGCGGGTGCAGGCATCGGTGACAAATTCGGTGTAGGCGAAGCCCTGCCAGGTTCGCACGCAGGTGATGTCGACGACCCATAGCTGGGACGACCCGTAGCTGGTTGGGTCGATCGGCACGAAACTGTCGCTGAACTCGGTCGGTAGGTCTGGCCGTGGTCGGGTCGGGACGGGTGGTGAAAGCCTTCGCTGCCCGCTGCACTCCGCGGACCCCGGCCAGTCGCATCAGCCGCCGGGTCTGATTCTCGGCCGATGTGGTGGCCGGCGCCGGCGGTGGTAGGTCCGTTCGATCCAGGTGACGATTGCGATCCGTAGCTGTTCACGGGTGTCCCAGCGTTGACGGTCGAGCACGTTGCGTTGCAGGAGCGCGAAGAAGATCTCCATAGCTGCGTTGTCCCCTCACGCCCCGACCTTGCCCATCGACCCCGTTGGACCGTGAGTATTCAAGGCGTGTAGGAATTTCCGCGACCGGAGCTGTGACCCTCGATCCGAGTGAACGATGCAGCCGGCCACCTCACCACGACGGGCCAGCGCGCTGTGCAACGCTGCCACGGCCAGTCGGGACTTTCATCCGGGAATCGATGCTGTAGCCGACGATCCGCCCTGAGTGCACGTCCTTGATTGCACACAGATAGAGCTTGCCCTCACGGGTGTGGTGTTCGGTGATACCAGTGAGCCACAACCGATGTGGCTCCTCGGCGGTGAAGTCGCGCTGGACCAGATCATCGTGGACTGGTGGTCCCGGTCGTCGGCCGTTACGACCTCGCTTCTTGCCGAACACCGACCACCAGGCGTTGTCGCGGCAGATCCGCCACGCGGTCCGCTCGGCCATCGACTCACCCACGGTGGCGGCTTCCCCGGCGAGGAATCGGTAGCCGAATTCCGGGTCCTCGCGGTGGGCATCGAACAGGGCATTCGCCCGATACGCCGCGGCCAGCTTGGCATTGGTGACCGGGCTGGCCAGCCACCGGTAGTAGGGCTGGCGCGAGAGCTGAAGTACCCGACACGACACGCGACGGCAATCCCGTCGGCGGCGAGCTCTTTCACGAGCGGGTACAGCCTTTTCCCGGCAGGTTCGCCTGCGATAGATACGCCGCCGCTCGACGCAGCACCTCGTTCTCCTGCTCAAGCAGGCGGATCCGCTTACGGGCCTCGCGCAGTTCAGCGGACTCGGTCGAGGTCACGCCAGGGCTGCGGCCCCCATCAATATTCGCGCGTCGCATCCACTTGTGCAGCGTCATCGGGTGCACACCGAAGTCGTTGGCGACCTGCTCGATCGTGACGCCTTCTCCACGATCACGAGCCACCCGGATCGCATCGTCTCGGAGCTCCTGGGGGTACGGCTTGGGCACAGCTACATCCTTCCCGACCGCCCGAAGGCAAGCCAGATCAGATGTCACCTATCCGTGCAGCAGTCCCTAGCGACAGTCCCGCGCGGATACTGGGGAACTAAACCAGGAGTACGTTAAACGGTTTCGTTGTTCGGCCACCAGCTGGTTTTGCCTAGTAGTGTCGCGATGGCCGGCACGACGATGGTGCGCACTATAAAGGTGTCGAGCAGTAGTCCGATACCGATGATCAGTCCAACTTGGGTCATGATGGAGATCGAGCCAGCCATGAGGCCGAACATGCTGGCAGCGAAGATGAGGCCGGCCGAGGTGATGACCGATCCGGTGTTGGTGACGGTTCGTAGAACGCCGATTCGTATGTTGTTCTGGGATTCCTCGCGTAGGCGAGAGATGAGCAGCATGTTGTAGTCTGCGCCGACGGCGACGAGGACTATGAAAGCCAATAGCGGTACAGGCCAGGCGATCTCGGTTTTGAGGATGTGTTGGAAGATTAGGACGCCGATGCCCAGTGCCGCGGTGTAGTTGAGGACGACGGTTCCTAGGAGATACAGCGGTGCGATGAGTGCTCGGAGGAGAAGGATTAGGATCAGGCCGACGATGATGAGGGTTGCCAGTGCCAGGAGTTGAAAGTCGTCGGCGAGTAGGCGTTGCAGGTCGGCGTTGATGGCGGGGAATCCGGCGATTGCGATGTGGGAGTCCTCCAGGGTGGTGTTCGGTCTGGCGGCGTTTGCAACATCGGTGATGGTGTTGGTCAGTTGTATGGCTTCGGTGCTGTAGGGGTCGAAGCTGGTTTGTATTGCGTAGCGCACGGTATGGCCGTCGGGCGAGACGAATTGGCGAGCGACATCGACAAAGCGGCGGTCTGCGTTGGCTTGAGGTGGCAGGTAGAAGCCGGTCGCGGAGTCTGTTCCGGCGGTTTCGCGGGCGGAGGTTTGGAGTTGCGTGGCTAGGGTGGCCATCCCGGCTAGTTGCTGAAGGTTGCTGTCGATCAGCGCGGACACGCCGTCGGCGAGTTGTCGTGATCCTGCGGCGAGCTGACTCACGCCAGTTTGGAGTTGAGTGATCTTAGCGGGCAGGTCTTGGTTGTTGATGGTGCTCAGGGTGGAGTTGAGGGAGTTGACGGTTGCGGTGAGTTGGTCGGTGACCGTCGTGAGGGGTGTGTCTAGTTGTGCGAGTTGTGTTGACAGGGTGGTGATCTGGTCGAGCAGTCCACTCCCTAGTGTGGCGTTGAGGTCGCGAATCTGTGCGCGCAGGGTTGCGCACTGGGGGACTTGGGCGCACCAGGGCGCTGAGTCGAGGAGGGGTAGGATTGAGGTCACTGTTGTCAGCGCCGCGGATGTTTGGCGGGTCAGGGCGGCAAGTTGTGGGGCGTTCTGTGAGGCGCGGTCGAGTGCGGGCGCGGACGCGGCGAGCTGGCGCAGGAGTGGTTGGTACTGCTGGATTTGTTGACCGGCGGTGCTTGCTTGGGTGAGGATACCGGCGAGTGGCGTCAGGTTGAGGCGTAGCTGGGTGTCGAGTTGGGCCAGCCCGTCGGCGAGCTGGTTGGCACCGGAGCGCAACTGCTCGAGGTCGCCTTTTCGTTGCTGGCCGTCTGCGACGGCGCCTGCCACCTGGTCCCCGATCTGACCGTTCTGCCACGACAGCTCGGCCTGTTCGAGTTTGTCGCCGGTGGGGCGGGTGACGCCGATGACGCGAGTCACCCCGGGAATTTGGGATACCCGCGAAGCCATCTGCTCGAGGTCGGCAAGTCCGCTGGCGGTGCGTAGGTCGATCGGCGCATCCACCACAAGAAACTCAGCAACCGTCACATCTGTGGGGAAATGGCGGTCAAGCAGCGCATATCCCTGGTTGCTGTCGGTCGTCGCGGGTTGGCCCTGGCGGTCGTCATAGGTGATGTGGATACCCATCGCGATCGTGCTCAGCACGATCAGCCCCACCATCGTTATAGCGAGAAGGGGGACTGGGCGGCGGACGACAAGCACCGCCACGCGATTCCAGTACTTGCGCGTGAGGTCTCGTCGGGGGTTGCCCCAACCGAAGCGGGCTGCCCACTGCAGCACCGGCGGCAGCAAGGTGACAGTGGCGAGGAACCCGATGAGGATCGCGATCGCGCAGGCCGGACCCAAGGTGGAAAAGACGCTCAGTTCGCCGAACGCCATAGCCAGGAATGCCAGTGCCACCGTCGCCGCCGAGGCCAAGATGACCCGTCCGATCGTCGCTGTAGCGTCCACAAGAGCATCCGCGGTAGGCGCGCCTTGGCGCAACCGCTCGTGATAGCGGCTGATGAAAAAGACTGAGTAGTCCACCCCGGCCCCGAGCAGAATGACCGTCATGAATGCGACGGTGAACTGAGACACCGGCATTCCGAGCTCACCTAGTGCGGACAAGACGCCGCGGCCCACCCCAAGGCTGACACCAATCACCAGCAACGGCACCAGTGCTGTGAACAGCGATCGGTACACCACCAGCAAGATCAGGGCGATCAGCGCGACTGTGGCCAAAGTGATCACGACCAGGTCGCTCTCGGCACTCACGATCTGATCACTGAAGGTGGCTGCGGGTCCGGTGACATGAACCGCGGTACCAGTATCTTCAAACACCCGGCGTGCGGTTTCGCGGACGGTTTCCACCGCATGAGTCGCCGCCGGACCGCCCAGGGTCCCCGAGACCCCGACGGGCAGATACCAGGCCTTGCCATCCTCACTCAACGCCTGGCGGGCAGTGATCGGATCCGACAGCAAGTCACGAACCGATTGCACATCGTCAAAATTTTCACGGAGCTGTAGGACCAACGCGTCGTATCGCTCTCGCGTGACCTCTGTAAGCCCATTCGGGTTCTCCATGGTCACGAAGACAGTGGTCTTAGCGCCCTTTTCCCCGAATGCGCCACCCATTTGATCAAGAGCTTGAAAGGACGGAACCCCTGCAGGGATCGGATCTACCGATTGCTGCCGCACCACCGTCTCCAACTGAGGAAACAGCACCGCCAACACCACCCCGACAGCTATCCACACCCCGATGACCAGGGACTTGTGCGTCAAAGTGAACCGCGCGATTCGTCCCAACGTGGAGCTGTACTCGCTGCGCTCGACCAACGGCCGCCTTGCCAAGCGCTTGTCATCGGGACGATGGACCACCATACGCAGTACCTCACCAACTCATCTGGCCCACAGTGGAACCATCGGTAGCGCTACGCTACAAGTTGTAGCGTAAAAGTGGAAGGCGGTGAGGCTATGTAGGCGGGCGCCGCCTGTGCGCCGCAAGAAAGTCATCGACGAGGCGCTCGAGATCAGCGACATCCATCGCGCGAATCCCGGTGAGCTTGGCGAAGACCAGAGGGCCTGCCAGCTGAGTGATCGCCATGGTCAAGTCCGGATCGTCGAGTTCAGCGGCGGCCGCGCTACTTGTCAACACTCGATCAAAGGGTTCTCGGTACTGGTTGACTACGCGCATCCGCAACGGCCCCAATGCGTTTGGTTCTTCGCCAGGTTGCTTGGGAACCATTGCCAACCAAGCCAGTGTGGTCAACTGCAACGGAGCCTGTTCGATGAGAGCAGCCTGGCGTTGCATCAATGTGACCAGGTCATCGCGAATCGATTGCGAGGTTTCAGGGTTGTCCACCTGAGGCAACAACCGCTCGAAGGCTGCTGCCACCAGGTCCGTGGTGCTCTCAAAATGTCGATACAGCGTGGTGCGGGCTACGCGAGATAGCCGGGTTACAGCCTCCACGGTGACCGCTTCGACCCCACCGCTGCTGAGCAGGGTCGCGGCAGCATCCAACAACCGCGCCCGCGAGCGAACCCGCCTCGGGTCCACATCATCGATATCGGCGATCTCCACCCTTGCCCACTTCCCGCTCCAGACCAACAGCACAAACGATACCGTCGGTAACAGAACGAAACTGCGAGTGCTCGAACACCGAACGAGGACCGCAGAGAGGACCACCCAATGGGCTTCGATCAGCGGCTACCAGCGCACTCGCCATCATGTATGGGATGTGGCAGCGACAACCCCAGCGGACTCCAGCTCGAGGTATACAGGCATGACGACCACGTCTACGCTGATCTAACCTTCGACGAACGCCAATCAGGAGCACCCGGCCTAGCCCATGGCGGTGCCATCTCAGCAGCCTGCGACGACATCATGGGATTCACCCTGTGGATCGCCCGCACACCTGCAGTCACTCGAACACTCACCGTCGAGTACCGACACCCAGTGCCACTGCACACACCCGTGCACCTCGTCGCCACGGTCGTCGATAACACCGCTCGGGCACTCTCCATCAAAGCGGTCGGCACAGTAGGCAAGAAAGCGTATTTCACCGCGAACGCCGTGTTCGTGAAAGTTGACTTAAGTCACTTTCAGAACCACGGAGACCCGGACGCCGCCACAGACCTGATTACTCGATTCCTTCAAGCCGACTAGAATACCGTAACCGCGCCTGCATCTGGTGTTACCCGATACAGCAAGGCTGCATCAACCCTGAGGGCGAGACGTATCTAACCCATTCGCAGCGCCTTACCGCCCTCCCCGTGAACCGAGCGCTTAGCTTGTGAGGTGAGCCCTCCTGGGTGGTCCAGTCGTTGTGGGACTCTGTTGCTCGATTGTTCGAGCAGGAAGAATCAACGACGTCATGACATCGAACAAGCGCCGCCGGCACACGCCGGAGCAGATCATCCGCAAGCTCGCCGAGGGCAATATGCTCCTCGCCGCTGGTCAGGAACTCGACGAGGTGTGCCGGCACCTCGAAGTCGCGGAGTCCACGTGGCATCGCTGGCTGGCCCAGTACGGCGGCATGAAAGCTGATGACGCCAAGCGGCTCAAAGAACTCGAGGCGGAGAACGCCCGACTCAAGAAGCTCGTGGCCAACCAGGCCCTCGACATTGACATGCTCAAGGACCTGTCGTCGGGAAACTTTTGACCCCGAACCGTAAACGCCGCGCCGTGACGGTGCTGCAAGAACGGTTCGGGGTGTCTCAGCGTCGGGCGTGTGCGGTGGTCGGTATCCACCGCTCGACGATGCGCCTGAGGACACAACCAGCGGACGACGAGGACACCAGGCTGAGGGCCTGGCTACGCAGGTTCTCCACCGACCGGCCCCGGTGGGGGTGGCGGCGAGCAGCGAAGATGGCACGCAAATCCGGATGGGCGGTCAACGACAAACGTATTCGTCGACTATGGTGTGAGGAAGGACTTCGAGTGCCCCAGCGCCGCAAAAAGAAGCGGTTGACCGGCGTCTGATCCGTCCCGGTGTTTCCGGAGGGTTCGTCTCAAGGGAGAATGAAACCTATGGCAGCGGCAGGATCGAAGCGATACTCGGATGAGTTGAAGCG
>NZ_JBSGIT010000049.1:0-6686 GCF_053605205.1 Gordonia sp. NPDC003950
CCCCCCACACTCTGACTGCGACCACCGACAAGCGTGAGACGTCAACGATGTCCCGACGACACGACGTCAAGCATGTCCCGAGCCCTTACACGTCAGCATCGCCAGATTCGCGAGGATGACGAGCTGGATTACGTCTGGCTGTCAAGCGACGTCACCCCTGAGGGCGGCATGTCTCATGGAATGGGGCACTCCGGTGAAGGGGTGTTGGCCACTGCCGGAGAAGAAGCCGTAGCTGTTGGCTGAGCAAATCTGGTGCAGGACCAGATCGAGCGGACGGGGATTCAGTGGCCCCGCGGCCGCACGGGAGGCGCCATGGGCGCAGTTCTCATCGGAGGGATAGCAACATGGAGTGGCCGCGACGGCGAGCAAGCAGCGATCGGCTCCCTCTCTGCCTGACTTCGAACCATCGGCCGTCCGCGACATCGGCGGACGTTCGGCGCCGACAACTCGTCCTACTCTGACACGTTTCCTTACCAGCTAAAGCGGCTGTGGCAGAGTCGGTCATGCTCGGTGTCAAATGTATTCGTCACGGGTGCGCGTCTTGGCTGAGGGGTAAAGATGGCGCCCGAGTCGTCCTCCCGCGCCGGCCGGCATCATCCTCGGCCCCATGTCGTATTCGGCAAGCGGGAAATTGCGGCTAGTTAACATTAACATGGCGTGATCGTCGTCACTCGATGCGGCGAATGGCCTCGTTACGTGACGTAGCAGGCCGCCCAGATTGTCGGTCGGTCGGGCAGTTGGTGTGCGAAAACCGTCGTCGGTGATCATGATCTCGCGGTCGAGGGTGACGACCGAAACATTCTCGTGGCGGTATCGCATATGTGCGTCTATCAAACGTCGTTGCTGCGGTGTTGCAATGTCCCGAAGGCCCGACTGGATTCGTTCGGTGAATGCCATAACGGTGGCTAGAACGAACCGGCTGGTGTCCTCGGCGAGGCGGCAGACGTTGAGGTGTGGCTGAGAATTGCCGCGTAGGCGATGCTGGCTGACTTGTAACGACCGTGCGCTTCGGACGGGGCGGGCCCGGGTTACCGTATCGAAACGTTATGAACCAGTCGCGAAATTCGTTGTGGTGTAATCAGCTGACGCCCCGATTGGGCTGGTCGAGCATTCATGCGGCTGGCGGGCGTGCACGTCGAAGTCGAAACTGCGACGGGGAGCAGCCGACCCACCGAGCAAACGCATGAGAAAAGCTTGCGACGTCGCAGTACCCCAGTTCGGTAGCAATCTGGCCGATTCCGACGCCGGGATCGAGAAGTCGGAGGATGGCGTGCTCCTGCATGAATTGCTGTCGTAGGCGGCGCAGGGTGGTGCCCTCGGCGTGTAGGTGCCGTTTGAGTGTGCTTACCGATACCGACAGCTCTGCTGCGATCCGACTAGCGTTGACTCGAGCAGGGTCTGCATCAAACTGGGCTCGGACGCGCTGCGTGTACGAGTTGTGACGCCGCTGATCGCAGAGCCGTCGCAGTTCGGCGGTACCGATCCGGTAGGCGACGGGATCGGAAAAGCGGCACACCTCATGAAGCGCCTCGGCTGGTATGCGAACAAATGACGCTGGCGCATCGAAGACGACTCGATGCCCTATCTCTCCCACGTTCAGCGGCTCGGTCGGCGCCGGGCAGGTCAGGTGTAACTCTGCTGAGGACACATCTCCTGTGAGTATTTTCACCAGACGCAGAACGGTCAGGCCCCCATAAGTGACGGCAAAGCAGTCGGTACCCGCGCTGTCGGTGCGCCCTGCGAGACCGATGGTAAGACCACTGGCGCCATGATGAAAGTCCGCACTTAGCGCCGTCGAGATCAACGGCAGAAAACGAAGCAACTCGACGATGTCAACGACCGACCCGGCACTGACCAGCGGCAGGCTCAGTGGACCGAAGGAGGTCAGCTGAGCGTGCTCAGCGAATGCGAGGCCCAGCCGAAACCCGTCGTGCGGCCCCATCGTCGGATACACGTCATGAAACCATTGCATCGGCACCTGCGCTTCTTGCGTGATCAACGTTCTGAGGTCGGTGCCCTCCTGGGCCATTATCCGACCGAATGCGCTCGTCGCCTCCGTGCCCAGCGCACCGCTGTCGAGAAGCTGTGCAAACGCCAACGGGGGCACACCGGATTCACCGAGGGTCACGTGAGCCAGATTAACAACAGATTGCGACGTTCACACATGGATCGGTCGGGATCCGCACATTCACACTCAAGGGGAACCTCATACGTGCAAGGAGGTGGCCATGGCCACGATCACATACATCACCCACGATGGAGACGACTACGAAGCCGATCTCGTGGAGGGGAAGTCGCTCATGCAGACCGCCGTCGACGAAGCCGTCCCCGGCATCGACGGTGATTGTGGTGGCGAAGCGGCCTGCGGTACGTGTCACGTCATTGTCGACCCGGCGTGGATCAAGACCGTCGGGCGCAGCGGCGAGGGCGAGGAAGAGATGCTGAGCATGCATCCGGAACGGGAAGGAACCTCGCGGCTGTCCTGCCAGATGATCGCGACTGAGGAGTGGGACGGCCTGACTGTTCGCCTCCCGGAATTCCAACTCTGACCCGCAACGACGAAGGAATGCAATCATGAGCATCGCAGCCACCGTCGCCGAGAAGGCGCAATCAATGATCCCGATCGACCTTCAGATCCGGGGGGCGCATGTCTATGACAAGACCCGCCGAATCGTCACAAGGACCGACGGCCAGAAGATCTTCAC
Organism: Gordonia sp. NPDC003950; assembly: GCF_053605205.1. Taxonomy (NCBI): domain Bacteria; kingdom Bacillati; phylum Actinomycetota; class Actinomycetes; order Mycobacteriales; family Gordoniaceae; genus Gordonia; species Gordonia sp. NPDC003950. Next base: position 2,706 of record NZ_JBSGIT010000049.1, read on the forward strand.
CGAGACCCCGATCCCGCCGGTGGACGAGGTCGATCTCGCCGAAATCGACCTGAGTAACCCGTTCCTGTATCGCCAGGGTATGTGGCGCTCGTACTTCGAGCGTGTCCGCAACGAGGCGCCGGTGCACTTCCGTTCGGAGAGCCCCTTCGGTCCGTTCTGGTCGGTCACGCGACACGCCGACATCATCGCGGTCGACAAGAATCACGAGGCGTTCTCCGCCGAACCGTTCATCATCATCGGCAGGCCCCCGCGTTTCATGGACATCGCGATGTTCATCGCGATGGATCCGCCCCGGCACGACAAGCAGCGCGCCGCAGTGCAGGGCGTGGTGGCTCCGAAGAACCTTCGTGAGATGGAGGGGCTCATCCGCGCGCGCGTCCGCGAAGTCCTCGACGGCCTCCCACTCAACGAGCCGTTTGACTGGGTCCAGACTGTGTCGATCGAACTCACTGCACGCATGCTCGCGACGCTACTTGACTTCCCTTACGACAAGCGGCACAAGCTGGTCGAATGGTCCGACCTCGCGACCTCGATGGAGCAGGCCAACGGCGGCCCCTCGGACAACGACAGGGTCTTCCGTGAGATGGTCGCGATGGCGCAAGGCCTGAGTTCGCTGTGGCGGGACAAGGCGGCACGTACCGTGGCCGGCGAAGAGCCTGGCTTCGACCTCATCACCATGCTGCAAAGCAACGAGGACACCAAGAACCTCCTCGACGATCGCCCCATGGAGTTCCTCGGTAACCTCGTGCTGCTGATCGTCGGCGGCAATGACACGACCCGCAACTCCATGAGCGGCGGAGTGCTGGCCCTCAACGAATACCCCGAGCAGTTCGAGAAGCTCAAGGCCAACCCCGACCTCATCCCCAACGCGGTGTCGGAGATCATCCGCTGGCAGACCCCTCTTGCTTACATGCGCAGGGTCGCCAAGAAGGACGTCATGCTCGGCGGCCAGTTCATCCGCAAGGGTGACAAGGTGGTGATGTGGTACGCCTCGGGCAACCGAGACGAGCGCGTCTTCGAGCGTCCAGACGAGCTCATCATCGACCGGGCCAACGCCCGCAACCACATCGCGTTCGGTTTCGGTGTACACCGCTGCATGGGCAACCGGCTCGCCGAGCTCCAGCTACGCATCCTGTGGGAGGAGCTCCTCCCTCGCTTCGACAACATCGAGGTGGTGGGTGAGCCGGAGTACGTGCAATCGAACTTTGTCCGTGGGATCAGCAAGATGATGGTTCGCCTGACCCCCAAGGGGGAAATGTGACGGCTGATCAGGTCGTCATCCTCGGCGCGAGCCACGCCGGCGTCCAACTCGCGGGCGCTCTCCGAAAGGAGAAATGGGCCGGGGATGTCTTGCTGATCGGCGACGAGGGCAGGCTCCCCTACCAGCGTCCACCGCTGTCCAAGGCATACCTGGCAGGTGCATCACAGCTTGATGACTGCGCGATCCGCGGACGTCAGTTCTACGACAAGCAGCGGATCGAGCTCGTGGACGGAACGGCGACGGCGATCAACCGTTCCGCGCACACCGTCACCCTCAACAGTGGAGACGTGGTGTCTTACGCCACGCTGGCACTGTGCACCGGCGCGCGCGCCCGCGCGCTGACCGTTCCGGGCGCCGAGTTGACGGGCGTCCACTACTTGCGCACCGCCACCGACGTCGAGGCCATCCGTGCCGCGGTGGTGCCAGGTTGCCGGGCCGTCATCGTCGGCGGCGGCTATATCGGCCTGGAGACGGCCGCCTCACTTCGAGCTCAGGGTGTGGACGTCACTGTTCTCGAGGCTGCGGAACGCGTGCTCGAGCGGGTGACCGCGCCGGTGGTCTCGAGGTTTTTCGACCGTACCCACCGGACCGAGGGTGTCGATGTTCGCACCAGCGCGTTGGTCGAGGGTTTTCGCGGGGAGGGGCGAGTCGAAGAGGTGGTGCTCGCCGACGGTGAGACCCTGGCCGCGGACCTCGTCATCGTCGGTGTCGGCATCATTCCCAACACGGATCTCGCGGTCGCCGCGGGCCTCGAGGTTGACGACGGAGTCATCGTCGACGACCATGCACGCACCAGCGACCCCGACATCGTCGCCGCCGGCGACTGCGTCAACCAACGGATCGCACGGTACGACAGGCGCGTCCGCCTCGAATGTGTGGCGGCCGCCACCGAGCAGGCCAAGGTCGCGGCAGCGACCATCTGCGGCAACGAAGCCGGTCTCACCGCGCTGCCTTGGTTCTGGTCCGATCAATACGATCTGAAGCTGCAGATCGCCGGGCTCAACACCGGGTACGACGAGGTACTGGTCAGCGGTGACCCTGACCACGACCGTGACTTCACCTGTTACTACTTCAACGACGGCGAGCTGATCGCCGCGGACTGCGTCAACAGACCCAAGGATTTCATGAACGCGAAGCGTACGATCGCACAGCGTTCGTCGCTCGACAGGTCCGAACTGATCGGAGCCACACCATGACCACATCACCCGCGGCAGCGGAAAGGCCGGCGGCGGCGCTCACAGCATCGACCTTCCTCGACATCCATCACGCGACCGTGCAGGCCTTCACCCAAGACGCGGTCGGCGACGCGGACACCGATCGCGAGAAGGCGCGGCGCCTCTTCGCCGCAGTCCGAGACCAGATCCGTTACGACCCCTACACCGTCTCTGACAAGCCCGATCATTACCGGGCCAGCCATGTCATCGAGTCCGGACGTGGGTACTGCGTACCCAAAGCGGTCGTACTGACAGCCGCGTTCCGCGCGGCAAACATACCGGCCCGGCTCGGCTTCGCTGATGTACGCAATCATCTGCAGACCGACGCGCTGCGCGAACTCATGGGAACCGACGTCTTCGTATATCACGGATACAGCCACGTCTACATCGAGGGGCGCTGGTTGAAAGCTACACCCGCGTTCAACATTGAATTGTGCACTCGATTCGGGGTCCCACCTATCGACTTCACCGGCGATCGCGACGCGTTGTTTCACGCGCACGCGGCGGACGGCTCCGCGCACATGGAGTACGTGCACGAACGCGGCGTCTACAACGACTTGCCCCTCGAGGAAATCCTGGCGGGCCTGCGGCATGCCTACGGCCCTCTGATCTTCTCGGGACGGCCAGCTCCGTCCGACGCATTCCGCGCATAGTGTGCGCTCCGGCGGGCTACCGCCGCAGGTTACTGCCCGCTCGAACACCCGTGCCACCACCTGTCGGCCAGATCCCGTCGCACAGTGTCCACCACCACTAGGGAGACCATGACAATGTCCGAGTCATTGCTCGACACCTATCCACACCGAATGGGCGGCCATTGCGGCTCCAGCGCGATGCGCGACTTGATGGTGAGGGGGACCCGTTTGGTGGTCCAGTCGCTATGCGGCTTGGGATTGGTGGGTCGTGGTCCACTGTAGAGCGAATTCAGCGGGGCTGAGTTCGCCGTGGGCGCTGTGGGGCCTGGCGGTGTTGTAGTCGGTCCTCCAATCCTCGGTGATCACTTGGGCTTCGAGCAGAGAATCGAAGCGCCACGAGTTGAGCAGTTCATCGCGTAGTCGACCGTTGAACGATTCGATCCAGCCGTTCTGCCATGGCGAACCGGGGTCGATGAACAAGGCTCCGGTGCCGGTGAATCGGCACCAGTCGCGTACGGCGTGGGCGACGAATTCGGGGCCGTTGTCGAACCGCACGTAGACCGGCGCCCCGCGGGTCAAAGCCAGCGTGTCAAGGACTGCGACCACTTGGTCGGCGTCGATTGACCTGCCGATCTCGATGGCCAGGCACTCTCGGGTGTACTCATCAATGATGTTGAGTAGCTTGATCGTACGACCATCAGCGAGGGTGTCGAATTGGAAGTCCATCGCCCAGATCACGTTCGGCCGGATAGGACACATCGCCCCTACGGTGACACCGATGATCCACCCCGGCTTTTCCGGAGAGCTCAGGTTGTGAGTGCCCCCTCCGGATTGAGGGTGCGCATGTGATCGTAATGGAGTCGCTCAGCGTGGT
>NZ_JBSGIT010000050.1:0-5556 GCF_053605205.1 Gordonia sp. NPDC003950
ACCACGCTGAGCAACTCCACTACGCTCACATGCGCACCCTCAATCCGGAGGAGGCACTCACAACCTGAGCTCTCCGGAAATGCCGGGATGGATCAGGACGCGGCCGAGGTGCACTTCGAGCACGTCCTCGTACTCTGCCAGTTGCACTTGCCGCCTGCCCGCACGTCTCGCCGCAGTCACTTGGTGCTGTCCTGCTGTGGTCGTGAAATGGACAAGTGCTTCTGCGAGGTGACTGTCGCCATTGAGGGCGAACTGGAGAACTGCCTCGGGCGTCCGGTCCTGCGAGGCGCTCCTGAGTGCGATGATGTGGGTGCCGGGGATGAGAGCATCGTCGATGGTAAGTTCTTTGAGTTCTTCGGTCTCACGTCGTCTGAAATCTGACCCATCGTGTGCGGGCGCGTAGATGACGGGCTCGTCTGTGATCCCTGATGTGATGAGGAGGCGGCGCGCTTCCTCGATGAGGACGCTCTTCTGTCTCGGGGTGAGGTTCTCTGCGAACCGGCAGTAGTGATCGATGATCGGCCCGAACCGTCGTGCTGCACCAAGGGTCGAGAATGGGTCAGACCCGGTGAGGAGTTGCCAGACGAATCGTGCGGGGTTGGGATGCCGGTGAGACTTCCCGTAAAGGGCTGTGGGATTGGGGAATTGACGCCGCCTGCGGGCGTAGTCGATTGGGGGCGGTTGTGAACGCAGGTGTTCGTGTAAGGCGAGGTAGTAGTCCAAGATCTGGGCTACGTTGTCGCCTGACCACAGCGACTGGAGTTCCACGTCGAGGCGATGGGCGTCGACAATGATGTCGAAGGCCCTGCGCTGATGGACCGGTCGACCGTGGTGGCCGAGTGCTGCGAGAGAGATGACTGATGTCAGAGGCAGCAGGTTCTGGGCGCTGCCCGTGACCGGCGGATGGTTGCTCACCACAGAGGGCCACATTCGCGAAGGGAGCGCGGCTGTTGGCAGCGGATGGACCCCAGCTGTTTGCAGAATCTCTGTGTGCCACAGGGGTAAAGGGTTGCTTGCTGAGCTGGCCATCTCGCGGTGGTAGATAAGCCTCCTTGTACTGGGCCCGACGGTGCTGCCGCGGCTGTCTGACGCCGGTCTGAAATAGCAGGCTCGTCGTGCGGCATTGGATGGCAGCCAGTCGAGGTTGTCGATGACGGCGTCGCGGTCGGGTGCGGTGTATGTGTTGACGAGCAGTGTCTGGGCTACGGCCTCGCCGATCAGGTGAGGGCTGGTCTGGTCTTGGTGGTGGATGTCGCCGAACAGCTGGTCCGCTGGCGCACTTGGCGAGTTGTAGAGGGACGGCGCTTCGCCCCCCGGAGAACCCAAGGCGGTCTCGCGCCCGGCTGCGGTCTTGATGGCGACGATATCGCGCATGACATGGACGGTTTGCTCACTTAGCCCGGCGAGTGCGGGAATCGACACGTGCGGATGGTGGATAGCACTATCGATCCACAGTTGTTGTGAAAGAACGGCGCTGCCGGCGCTAACCAGAGGTGCTGGAGCCTCGACGAGTGCGTCCATACAGCCGTGGATGCCGCACAGGCCTCCCGATCGCTGCCCCGGCGGTCGAAGTGCTTGGGGCTTTCGGCTCGTCGTCATTCGAGGTTTTCCGCCGCATCGCGGGCATTGATCAAGAAGCAGACAGCAGTGCTCTCGGCACACCGCGCTGGTGCGGAGATGCCAGATCAGCTTCCAGCGTCCACCGTTATCGGTGAGGCAACGTGGACAGAACTTCGTGCTGCACCCGGTGAGCAGGATCGGGTTGATGGTGCCGTCCGTACCGAGCGTCTCGGCGTAGCGGGCGACAGTCGCCCGATGAATCGCGTCGATGGGCGATCCAGTAGCAGCGGTGAGGTTTCCTGCGAAGTTGTCGTCGACGCCGGTGGTGAACCCCGCGAAACGGCGTCCGGGGTTGATATCGCACATAGACAGGAGTTCTCGGACGGTGCATGACATCAGGTCTGCGAGGTATTCGAGCCACGAGTCGAGTGACTCGTCCGCCCGTGGCTGATCGGTGAGGGGCAATCTAGGCACTGGTGATCTCCGTATCCGACATTCGCAATACGGCGCGCACGTGCTGATGACTGGGTGCTGTCCCGAGTTCGGCCGCGACGGCGGCGGCGAGGCTTATGATCTTGAATCCGATTCCGGTTCTTCCCCTTGCGCGTTGGAAGATGAGCTTGAGCCCGGACTCGGTGCGTAGGTACTTGGGGTCAAATCCGTCGATGCGTTCCAGCTGTGTGACCATCGAACTCATTCGCTTGATGAAGACGTCGTCGGGTGCGCCGTCTGCTGTGGCTGGTTGCTCGATGAGGGCAAGAAGGGTCATACGCCACCGAAGCTGTTCCACTGCGGAGTACTGATCCTGCTGGAAGCGTAGTTCGTCTGCTGGCCGTTCGGTATCCCGGGTACGTCGCTTCCGTGCGGTGACTTGTCCGTCGTTCGGGACGTGCAGGAGTGCGCTACTGCGCAGGCCGGCGCCAACGAATACGAAACTGACCGTCAGGGATGTGAGGATGTCCTTGAGATCATCGGTGAGATTGCGCGACCCGCCCTGGCGTTTGATGAAGTGCGCGTCGTCAACCACCACGAGCAGGGCGCCGACGTTGCGGAGGTGAGAGTCCAGCGCGGCGATTGCAGCGCGCAGATTCGCCGGTAGCGCGACGCCGATAAACCGGGCAATGTTGTCGAGCAGTGTTCGCGCGAGAGGTGTGTGGCCGAGGTTGCCGGATACGATGATGACTGGGATGTGGGTGAAAGGCGTTCTGACGTCACCGGATTGATGCTCACACAGCCAGTCACTCACGCGTAGGGCCGCTACGATCGCCGACGACGACTTGCCCATCAGTGGTGGCCCGTCAATGGCGAGCCATTGCCGCGAACCTGCTGGTGACTGGCTGTTCTGGGCCAGGAGTCGAATTATTGCGCGGTGAATCTTCTCGATGTCGGAGGTTTCGATAGGGCCGATGCCTCGGATCCACCGGGCGACGGTGTCGGGCTCGTCGGTGCGTGCGCTGGGCGGTTCCGTCATGTCGCCGATTCGGCGAGGAAAGTAGCCGAGATCGGCGCGGCTGTAGGGGCTGAGGGGACGCGAAATATGAATGTCGTTGGCGCTCACCAGTCATCACCTTTGCTGAGAAGTAGGGCAAGTTCGTAGTCGTCGGGCATGTAGTCATCCACATCAATCGGAAAATCGTTGTGGTGCTGGTCGTCTTCGGTGTGCTTGTACACTGCGCCGGGAGTACCACCTTCGGGCGATGGCACCGCAGAGTGTAAGAAGGCCCGATCGTGGGCGTAACGGAGCGGTTCATCCCGGATGATGCGTTCGATGAACTCTTTGAATGCGACTCGGACATCGAGTTTTTCGTCCTCAGTAAATTTCTTACGGTTCAACTCGAAGAGCCAGTCTGACCACAGGACATCGCTGCACGGTGGTAAAGCCTGCTCGTCGTCATGCATAGCGTGTAACTCGCACCAGTGTTTACGTTCGGTGGAGTAGAAGTACACTCGTGACCGGTCGGCAGGGTCGTAGAAAATGCGGATACTCGAGGCGTACTTGCTGGTCGAATCATCCTCGCGCACAACGTAGCGCAGCGCCTTGCCGCGGTACTTTGCACCTGCGTGGCGGATGCCGTCGGAGTGCACAGCAACGACGTCATTGTCCAAGAGTGCGAACACATCGTCGGGGTGAACTCGCGTCTCGGCCACGCCGCCACGAACGAGGCATCGTTCAAATGCCTGAGCAGGCGTGAGGAGATCCGTACTCTCTGCGTCGACGGGGAGCCCAGTGTGTGGAAGGTGTGGGTACAGCGAGTGCGTGTACTCCTGCAGGATCAATTCCGCTGCAGCGTAAGACATTGCTGCGGTGACCTTCTTCCCGCGGCGGTGTGGACGGTTACCGACGTAGCCTTTGAACCATTGCTGGACACGGTCGAGGTTTTTGTTGGCGGACTCGACGAATGGCTTGTCCGAGCCTGTCCCGGCGCGGCAGCCTTCGATGCGGATGTCCAACCGCAAGGCGACGTCGAGAGTGGAGATGTTCATCATCTCCCGGCCGTTGTCGATGACGACCGTTTGCAACTCGCCGCCAGCCTGACGAATCCGTAGCTCTTGCGGTAAGCCGAGCATCAGCAGGTGATCTCGATGGCGGTCGGGCAACACGATCGGCCGCAACATGTCGAAGAGCAGGAGCCTCACATCTCGAGTTGTCGGTCTCTTCGCGCACAGTCGAGTAGCCATGAGCTTTGTTGCGCAACAGATCGCGACGAGAACATAGGGAAAGAACGACTCCTTGGTATCAGGGTCGTAGACCTCGGTATTGAGCCGAGTGGCGTCGACTTCTACCCGCTCCAAGAACTGAGACGACTTCGGTGCGGATACATGTCCGATCGTCCGCGACGCCTTGTTGCGTCGGGTTTCGGTGTTCTCCTGCGGTATTCCGCGCTGAAATAACTTCAGGAGCGCCTTGAGTCGTCGCGCACGCAAGAGAGGGTGATCGATCACGCCCCGCTCTCGCAGCGACGTCTGCAAGAGGACGAGTTTGGAGCCGATGTCCATCGACGAGTACCGCTCGGTGTTGAGTTCGGCAACAACAACGGCGATGGTCTCGATGACGCCCGGATCGATTCCCTCGCGAGGATCTGCAGGTACCGGGATTCCACCGGGCGCCAGCGCCGCAATGTTGCCACCAGATTCGATGTATGCAGTGCGGAGTTCGAAGAGCGTGGAGCGGCTGTAGCCGCGAACGCCCTTCAAGTCGGCCACCTTTACTTGCATCCGAGTTGCCTCATCGAATCGCGCTGGGTCATAACGCTTGTCGCAGGTAGCAGGCTCGTATGGTTCTCCGGTGCGGTTGCCGGTGAGGACCTCACGAATGTGACCAGCGCGTTCGATTGTGGTGGCGAGCTTCCTCGGGTCCAGCAGGGCGAGGAGGCTCGCAACGTCGTCGTGTGCTTCACGTTCAGGAGTTGCCCAGGCAGAGTGCTCATGGATGGCGCCGAGTAACTCGGTTTCGACGAGTTCGCCTGTGCGGTCGTTTCTGAGCGTCACCATCCTTGGTAAGGATTCGAGGCTCAGACCCACGAGTGTGTGTGTTTCACCGCGGTGCGGCCACGAGATACCGAAACGAAAAGCCCTGTCGGGGCTAAGCATCGGAGTTCTCCCGCCATGTGATTTCTCGTCGCGACACAATGGCCTCACTGAGGTTCAGGTCGACGTGGCACTGTGCGATCACTCGCAGGGCCCGACTGCGACCGATCGGACCGTCGCCCGCTGCAATCACGAGGTCGCCGAATGTGGTCGGGCGGGACGCCGCCACCGCTGGCCACCAAGTAAATTCGGTGACCGGTTGTTGCCAGCGCATACCCGATAGGACGCTGAGATTTTTGCGACGCTGCGCCCGCATGTCGGTGAAGATTTGGTAGTCGAGTTGCGATATGCGACAGGTGGCCCGCATGAGTCGTGGCGTGTCCCCCGTGAACCGGTCCGGGTTGTTCTAGAGTCCTGATTGCCCTGGTGAGGGCAGAGAAGGGACGATGAGGAACATGGCAGGACGGA
>NZ_JBSGIT010000051.1:0-5263 GCF_053605205.1 Gordonia sp. NPDC003950
CCAGCATCACCCCGTGGGCTGCGAGATCGACTGATCGACTGCAAGTAGGAACTGGCTCTAGAACGGCCTGGACCGGCTATCGGGGACCTGCCACGTTCGATATTCGACGTCGTCAGTGACTGAGCGGTAGCGGTCTTCGGTGCCCAGGTAGTCGATGATGATGTCGCTGAGGTCTGTGCGCAGTAGGTGACTGGGCGGATACAGCCAGCGGCCGCCGCCCCAGCGGGGCAGTTGGTTCACTACATTCCCATCGAGCACTTTGTCCATGTGCAAGATGTGGGCAGCGGATGCCGGCGGGTAGCTGTTGAACGGGTCTGACCATTGTGGGGTGGTCAGAAGGTGGATAAGGAAGTCGTCGCGGCCCCGGTGTACCGCGACGGTGCTCATCGTGCGGAGCGCGAGCAAGGCGGGATAGTGCTGTAGAGGAACGAAGGGTGTGCTACCGGTCGCCATATGTCGCGAGTCGAGGAGGCGTTGCAGGGCGTCGACCCACAGTTGGGTGTGGGTGCCGTCTGCGTCGTGGTGGATGCCTGCGATGAGGAGGTGTAGCAGTGGGTCGACGGCGGTCCGTAAATCGCTGATGCGGGCATCAATGGCTTCGAGGGTGGCGGTGTCGACGGGCAGCCCTCTGATTGTGTCGGTGAGTTGGTCGACGACGCCCATCACGAGGTCGTGCAGGGCGATTCGGCGGGTGGGGTCGGGTAGGTAGCGTTTCAGTCGGGCGATTGCCATTGCCGTCGTGAGGGGCGGCTCGGTGAGTTGGTCGAGGGCGCTGAGGCTCTCGGTGAGGTCGGTGAACAGTTCGTCTGCCGACGCGGCGGGCACGACGTGGCCGCGGGTGGTGGCGAGCAGTTGTTGGGCGTCGTGCTTTATGGATGACCTGCTGTCCCAGTACAGGGGGTAGCGGCGTGGGGCGGTGGTGAGTGCGGCGACGAGGGCGCGGTCCCATTCGCCGGACCATCCGGATATCAGGAGCCCGTATTCGGTAAATACCCGGTCCAGCAGGTCGTTCCACTGCTCGGGGTAGGTCGTGAGCTCGTCGATAGTGTTTCTGGAGTCGAGTTCTTCGTAGTCGCCGTGGAGCTTGACGATGGTCGCTTGGGCGTGTGAGAGCGGTGTCATTCCGGCCGCGGCTTCGGGGCGGGTAATGACCTGTGTGGATACACCGGCGGCGTCGAGGGCTTGCTCGAGGAGGCGGTCGAAGTTGGTTGTGAGGATGACTTTCACCGAGCCGCGTTTGACCAGTGCAGCGATGGCGTGGTGTGCGGGGCTGGGGATTTTGATGCCTTGGTCGCGTTCGTCGTCGGTGGCGACGAAGTAGTTGTGCAACAGGCCTTGACGAGCTGATGGGGTTGGTGCGAGGGCGGCCAGGAGAGTGGAGTAGCCAAGGTCGCCGACGCCGTTATCTGCCCACCACTGCTCGGGATCGGTGGCGGCCAGATTGTGGGAGGCGGCGTCGGCGGGGTCGGTGGCGGCGGCGAGACGTTCGATGAGGTTGGTGACGACACCCCAGCCGGTGGGAATACTGGCACCGGTGGAGATCCCTGAACCGAGGAGAAGTGCGTACACGCCGGGTTGGGCGTGTATGGCGGTTGCCAGCATTGCCCGCGCAGACAGGGCGTTTCGCGGTGATAGCGACGTCATCGGTGAGCCGGAGTCATAGCGGGTGGAGTCTCGGTGTTGATGCTCCACGTGGCAGCAGTCATGGCTTCTATCGAAGCACGGCCGCTCGAGCGGAGGCGTCAGTTCGTCAAGTAGGCCAATCTGCGCAAGGGACAAGGGTACGGAGTCACTGTGGCTTTTGTGATTCTGATTAATCATCATGTTCGGTGACAGATGATTTGAGACAAACCGCGAAACGCGATGACAGCCGCGCCGTAGTGACAGCCAACCTGGGTGGCTCGGATCATCGATGCAGTTCGCTGCCCGCATGCATCCCAGGATGCGTGTCATCGAGTCTCATCTAGGGTGTCAAAGTCTCACGTATGGTGTCACCCGAAGCGAAAAATGCGTGTGACCACGCAGAATGCTCTCAGCTTTACGTAATCTCTGTTATCGGCGAATAACTAGGACGAGTGAAAACAATTGCGGCAACTCGACTCTGCGCATCTTGAGTAACTGCGCAGGTCGTGCTGCTGGGTGTCGGTTGCCGAACCTGCTCCGTGGCTACGTCCTTGCACTTCGGCGTTGCGTTCTCCAAACAGATGAGAGATTCTCGCGTACGCCGACCGAATGTCCGATGTGACCGCTGCGTTCGTCGGGGACCGGTCCGACGGAGACGCGTCGAGCTCACCCCACCGCCAGCGTCACATGGGCCTGCAGGGCCAGATGGCGGGTGTGTCATCGGCGGAATTGGGGACGGTCGGTCCTAGGGTGGCGAATGGAGCGGCCGCTAACGAGCGTGCTGTGGAGGTCGACAGCAATAGGGAGTGGTTGTGGCGCACGTTCAGTATGAACACCGAGGAACTGGACTCATCGCCATCACAGGCGGGTTCGCATCTTTCGAGCCCGAGCAGTATCAGAGCTGGTACGCCAACGACGAGCATAGGTTGAGTATCGGCATTCAGGACCGCAAGGAGTACACGCTCAGCTACGAGCCCGGTAAGCCGGGGTTCGACCCCCCGAGACTTCCCGAGTTGACGTTCCTAATCCCTGATTCGCCCGCCCCGGTGGTGGTCGATCTCACCACCCACGACGCCGAGCCGCCCCTGTTGGCTGCCGCCGACGGCTGGGTCCATATCGAGCAGTGTGGCGCCGAGTTCGGCTACCTACCTGTGACGATGCAACCTCTGGTGTGGTCGTCGCAGACCGAGCATGACCGCATCGTCGGCCCGGTCCTGGACTCAATCTCCCGCGGGTGGAACATGGTTCGCGTGTCCTGCCGGGACCAGCGACCCGAAGATCCCGTCCTGCAGGTGCGTGTCGACATCTGGCCCACCCCCGAGTCGGCCGGGCTCGAAGTCATCCGCTACACGCCGTCCGGGTCGCGCGGCCAGTCCGAGGTCGCCGAGGTGCGCGAGCGCATCGAGTCCGCCGTGACGATAGAGGGCGCACCGTCGGTGGCTGGGCCGCTCGACGCCGACCACCTGGCGAACCTGTCACTGCTGATCCGCGGCGACTTCAGCGCCCCTGAGGCGTGGACGACGGTGGCGAACGCGGCGCTGGCCCCCGATCCCGTCGACGGGTTCACCGCTGATCTCACCCTGGTTGATGACCCCACCTACGACAACATCACCGTCGACGAGCTCGCGGACGCGATCGGGGAACCGCCACCGTTCTACGTGTTCCTGTGCGACAACGAGACTCTGTCCCACCCCGACCACCCGATCCTGGCAATCAACCTCGACGCCGAGGACGTTTCGAACCGGAGCGTGCGGGTCGTGCCCGCGGCGATGTGGTCGGTCGAGAACAACCTCGCCCTGGCCAACATGGACTTCGCCGACTTCGTCGGCGCTGCCGACACCGATGGCATTTTCCGAGGATTCTGACGACCGGAGATCGTCAACCGTTCATTCCTAACCCCAGGCAACTCGCCCTACTTCAACACGTCTCGTTACCAATTTATGTTGCAGTGCAAAGAGTTTCGTCACCAGTGACGAAACGTAGTGTGTTGATTGCCAGCCGAGTTGGCGAATTGTCGGTCTAGTTGGCGAAAGTTGCCAATGTAGTTGGCGCAGCGTTTGGTATGCCGCCAATCTTTCGGTGACCGCGAAGCACATCGTGGATCTTCGCCAAGTAGCCTGTCGCGGCGGCAATGTTCTTTCGAGACGAACCCTCAGGTCATCCTCGCCAACTAGATGGCGAACTCGCCAACTCCTGTGGCAGACCACAGTGGGTGAGCGAAACTGCTGGCTACGACCCGCGGCTAACTGCTGGGTCGCCGCGGTTGAACCGTCCTGGACTGGGTGGAGACCTGGTTTATGCCACCTCCGTCTCGGAGGTGACGCTCTCACGGTAGCGCGTCTCGTATTCGATGGGTGAGCAGTAGCCCAGCGACGAGTGCAGGCGGTCGGTGTTGAACCAGAACACGTAGGCTGCGGTCTCGCGTTCGACCTCGGCGCGGTCGGTCCAGGTGCGACCGGTGTTGATGAGTTCGGTCTTGTAGAGCCCGATTGTCGATTCCATCAGCGCGTTGTCGAGGGCATCGCCAACCGATCCAATGGATCCGGTGATGTCGGCCTCCCGCAATGCCGCGGTAAACGCCAGCGACGTGTATTGACTCCCGGCGACGCTGTGGTGCACCAAACCTGTTGCAGTGAAGTTGAATACGGTCCTACGTCGAGTGAACAACGCTTGCTCGACCACACTGGTCACCAACGGGGTGTGCTTGCTGGTCATGACCCGCCACCCGAGGATGCGTCGGGAGAACACATCGACGAGGAACGACACGTAGACGAACCCGGCCAACGTCCACACGTAGGTGAAGTCGGCCACCCACCACCGATCCGGACGATCCGCTATATTCCATTGCCGGGCAACATGATCCGGGAACCGGGGCGCTTTGTCATCGCGGCGGGTGGTAACGGTGCGGTGAGAACCCCGGACTGCTCCGGAGATCCCGCAGATCCCCATCAGCCGGCCGACCTGATCGCGACCCATGGGGTGTCCTGCTCGCCACATCTGATGATGCATCTTGCGGACCCCGTAGACACTGCGGTTCTTGGTGAACTGGCGGAACACCTCGTGCGCGGCGTAGGCCTCGGCCAGCGCGGCCGCCGAGATCCGGCCGCGTTGCTTGTGGGCGTAGTAGGTGGACGGGGCGATCTGCATTCCGTACTCGGCGAGTACCCGGCAGATCGGATCGACCCCGAACCTGTCTCTGTGATCGTCGATGTAATCGACGATCAGTGCAGTCGGCGGTCGATCTCCGCCGCCGCGAAAAACGCTGACGCTGTCTTCAAAATCTCATTGGCTCTGCGTAATTCGGCGTTCTCGCGGCGTAACTCGCGCAACTCCGCACCCGGCTCATCTGCCGGTGATGAACTCGCCGTCGAGACCGCCGGCATGTCCTTCTCGATCCAGTTTCGCAACGTCGCCGGATTGATGTCGAGCATCTCCCCGACATGCCGACGCGCTGCGAGTTTGGCACCGCCGACCTCGGCCAGCCGATCGTGATACATCCTCACAGCCCGCTCACGGGTCTCCAGGTCAAACTTTCGTGCTGCTCCTGGCGTGTCCCCCGTGAACCGGTCCGGGTTGTTCTAGAGTCCTGATTGCCCTGGTGAGGGCAGAGAAGGGACGATGAGGAACATGGCAGGACGGA
>NZ_JBSGIT010000052.1:0-4675 GCF_053605205.1 Gordonia sp. NPDC003950
GCTGTACGCGGAGTCCGGCGGTCAGATGGCCGACACCGGCAGCATCACCACCAGCACCGGTGCCCGCCTGCGGGTGCGTGATGTCCAGCGTGCGGCACCAACTGCCGCAGTCGGAGCTGGCACGCGAAGATGGTGCCCCAGGTGAACACGATGCCCAGTGACGCGGCCTCCAAGGCGATGTCGAAGGCCTCGCCCGGCATCAGAATGTTGAGGATGACGCCGAGGCAGTAGACGATCGCAGTCACGCCGATGCCGATCCACGGCACACCGGAGCCACTCATCCGGGTCATCACTTCCGGTGCCTGCTTGGACATTCCGAGACTGCGCAGCACACGGCCGGTGGAGTACAGACCCGAGTTCAGCGAACTCATGGCGGCGACGATGAGCACCGCGTTGATAACGCCACCCATCCAGCCCATGCCCAGCCTGGAGAACACCGTCACGAACGGGCTCTCCACGTCGCCTGCGGCGTTCGTACCGTACTCGGAGGTGGGCAGCATGCAGGCCAGCAGCAGGATCGATCCGCAGTAGAACACGCCGATGCGGAAGATGACGGCATTGACCGCCTTGGGGACCTCCCGTTCGGGATTCTGCATCTCGCCGGCCGCGACCCCGACGAGTTCGATCGCGGCGTATGCGAACACGACACCGCTGAGTACCAGGATCGGCCCGTACCAGGCGTACGGATCCGCGGTCGGCCAGAATCCGCCGTTGGACCACAGGTTGGAGATCCCGGCCTGGGTGGTGCCGACGTGGATGCCGCCGACCACCACGACGATACCGACAACCAGGAACAGAACGATCGCGCCGACCTTCAGGATGCTTGCCCAGAACTCGAACTCGCCGAACGGCTTTTGCCGAGAGCAGATTGATCGCCAGCACGACCACCAGGGCGATGAGCGCACTCACCGCGTTGGGTAGTCCCGGGAACCAGAACTTCATGTAGACGCCGACGGCGGACAATTCGGCGATGCCGGTCAGTGCCCAGTTGAGCCAGTACATCCAGCCGGTGACGTAAGCGGCCTTCTCGCCGAAGAATTCCCGCATGTAGGAGACGAACGCGCCGCTGGTCGAGCGGTGCAGGACGAGTTCACCGAGGGCCCGCATGAGGAAGTAGGCGACGAGTCCGGCGAACGCATAGCTGAACAGCAGTGCCGGGCCGACGGAATGCAGACGCGTGGCCGAACCCAGGAACAAGCCGGTTCCGATCGCACCTCCGATGGCGATCATCTGGACGTGACGTCGGCCCAACTCCTGTTTGTAGCCGACCTGTTCGGCGGCCAGATGGGCATGTGGGGTCGTTGTTTCGGTCATCAATTCCTCGTGGGGTTGATCTTCCTCGCGGCTCGGCGACTGCGACATACCGCGAGCGGTGGGTACGGCATGCGCAGAACCGGGGTCGCCGGAAATGCGGACTTCGGACGAGCGTGGACGCTGTCCGTCAAGCGAAGCTAGGTAACAGATGTTGCCCGATCATTACGATCGTGCGCTGGCACGTTACTGGTGGCGACATTTCGGGCATTTCGGGAATCCGCGGCCGGTCGCGACGTGACCTATCCTGATTCGGGACGTGCAATCGACACGAAGGATGGGGTGTGGACGATCTCGCGACAGCGTTGGGATCGCACCCACCGCTGGACTCACTGTCCGACGACGAACTCGGGAGCATTGCATCGCGGGCCACGGTCGTCTCCTTCGAATCAGGCGCCCAGATCGTCAACGGGTTCACCGCGGTCACCCACCTGCTGTGGGTGGTGCTCGCCGGGCAGGTCGAGATCTTCAACCACCCAGAGCCCGGCGCCGACGGGCCGGATGAAATCCTCGGTCCCGGTGGGATTTTCGGATACTCCTCGCTGTTGACGCGCGAACGTGAGGGCCCGATCGCCGTCGCGGCGGGGCCGGTTCGGGTCTGTCAGATTCCAGAAGATGCTGTGCGCCCACTGTTCTCGGGTCTTGCGGGAGCGAGGTTCCTGGCGGGGCAACTGTCTTCGAGCCGGCGACGAGCGGTGCCGACGACTGCCGGGCAGGGGACCGTCGAAGAGTTGATCAGCTCGATCCCGGTCGTGGCATCGGCCGAGGAGTCGGTGGCCACCGCCGCCGAACGCATGACCGCCGCTGGTCAGCCCTACATCGTGATCCCCGCGCCGAACGGACGATTCGGGGTCCTCACCGACCGCGACATCCGCGTTCGGTGCGTCGCCGCGGGCCGCGGTGTGACCACGCCGATCGGCGAGGTGATGAGTTTCCCGGCCGTCACCGTGCGTATCGATGCCTCTGCCGCCGAGGTGCTCACGCTCATCGTCGACCGCGGGCTCGGCTGCGTTCCGGTGACCGGTCCGGGCGGTGAACTCCGTGGGGTAGTGGTGCCCACCGATTTCGTCGCGGTGCCTGCGGGTCCGAGCATGACGTTGCGCCGGCAGGTGGCCGAGTCGACAACGGTCACTGAACTGCAGGAGCGGGCGCGCCGGATGCCGTACCTCGTCGGTGACCTGGTGCGCGGCGGACAACCGGCTGCCGAGATCACCCGGGTGCTCTCCCTTGTCCACGACGCGGTGATGCGACGCGCGATCGAATTGGTGTTCACTGCAGCGCCCGAGTTGGATCCCCAGGCGATGACTTGGCTGTCGCTGGGGAGCAACGCCCGTCGCGAGCCGGTGCTCAGTTCCGACGTCGACAGCGCGGTCTCGTTGGCCGACGACCTGGGCGCAGACGAGATCGCCAGGTATCGGGGCGCATTCGCCGAGGTCGACACAGTTCTGCGTGGTGCCGGGATGCGGGTCGACACCAACGGTGCCATCGCGTCGATGCCGCTGTTCACCCGCACACACAGTCAGTGGCGGGCCGCCGCGCGGACCTGGCTCGATGCCCCCGCCGACAACAAGGGCATGATCTTCACCTCGCTGCTCCTCGATGGGCGTCCGATCTGGGGCGACCCGGGACTGACTGCGGTCGCGGAGGTGTTCGGTGACCTGCGATCGCATCCGGCGACCTTGCGCATGCTGCTCGCCGAAGCGCTGTCGACGCCGGCGCGACTGCGGTCGATGCGCGACGTGCTCGCACGCCGCACCGGCACAGTCGACATCAAGCGGCACGCCCTCACGCCCCTGGTGAACATCGCGCGGTGGGGTGCCCTCGCGGTCGGGTCCGTCGAACTCGACACCCGATCGAGGTTGTGTGATGCCGGTGCGTCGGAGGTCCTCGGCGGTGACGCCGCAACGACCCTCGTCGAGGTCTTCGATGTGCTGCAACGGATCCGACTGCGCTATCAACTCGAGCAGATCGAACGGCGGGAAGACCCTTCGGACGTCATCACTCTGCGTCGACTCTCGCCGCTGGACCGGAGCCTGCTCGCTCAGGCTGTGCGCGAGATCTCCGCGGTGCAACGCCGGATGGGCAATGTCGCGCAGTACGCGCCGGTGGAGGATTGGGGAGCCGGCACCGAGCGGTGATCGGGTGCCGCTTCGCCGCGCCCGCCGGTCGAGCCGGTCCGGAGCGATAGCGGAGGAGCGTGTCGTTTCGACGGAGCTCAACGCAAGGAGTCCTCGCGAGCCGACAACGAAACCCGCTCACCCCCAACCGAACCCAGCGCCATCACCCTGCTCTCAGATCGGGCTGTGCTCTGGCGCACCATACTCGGTGGCGGGGTGGGGCCCACCGGTACACCCGGTAGCCTCGACGGTGTGTGCCTGATCTTGTTCGCCGTCGACGCCTCCCCCTACCACCGGCTGATCCTGGCGGCCAACCGGGACGAGTTCTTCACGCGCAGTACTGAACCGGTTCACGCCTGGCCCGACCTGCCGATCATCGGTGGACGTGACCTTCAGGCCGGCGGAACCTGGATGGGTGTGTCCACCGTCGGCGCCCGGCGTCTGGCTGCGGTCACCAACGTCCGCGACGGCATCGCCCAACCGATGCCGGACAAGCGCTCACGTGGGGCGCTGCCCGTCGACTTCCTGATCTCCGGGCAGATGGCTCGCGCATCGGCAGGCGACTTCGTCGAGCACGCACCCGACTACGCGCCGGTGAACCTCCTTCTCGACGACGGAGACGACATCTACTGGGCGACAAATCATCCCGATCCGCAGCTGTGCCGCGTCGAGCCGGGCATCCACGGATTGTCGAACGGGCTGCTCGATGAGCCATGGCCCAAGGTCACCCGCGGGGTGACCGCGGTGGGCGCCCATCTCGAGGCCGCACCCGATCGCCTGCTGGACATGTTGCATGACACCGTGATTGCCGATGATGCGGCGTTGCCACACACCGGGGTGTCACTCGAACAGGAGCGTGCGCTGTCACCGATGTTCGTCGACAGCGGCGACTACGATACGCGCGCAAGCACTGTCGTGCGCATCGGATATGACGGCCACGGTGACATCACCGAACGCCGGTATCCGCGTGGACAGCAACCGCAGACCGTCGCGATCGATTTCTGACCGCACGCGGGTAACGCCGGTTCCGCCCAGGGCGACAACTTGGCGCATACCGTGAATCCCATGACGATGGAATACCGCCCGTGCGGGCGCCGGCGTGGTCAAGGCATGCGCGCTCGGCGTCGCGATGGCCGCGGTGAATCCGAAGAATCTGCTGATCACCGTGTCGGCGGGGTGGGGCGGGGCTCCCCGGCCCCGCCCCCCGCGGGGGTGATCGCAAGAGCTCACGTTGTTAATATAAAAAA
>NZ_JBSGIT010000053.1:0-4042 GCF_053605205.1 Gordonia sp. NPDC003950
GTTTGGGTGCCCCCCCCCCGGGTTGGCGGGCGGGGGGGCGTGCCCCCCCCCGCGGGGCGGGGGGGGGGGGGGGGGCGGGCGGGGTTGAGTATCGGCCCCCCGGCGCCGCCGGCGTTGGGGTGCATTCGCCCCCCCTCGGCGCCTGGCCATGTTGTCCATCGGGACACGACCTCCTCGACATTTCAGCCATGGGCACGGCTCGCACCCGGAGCGCACAGTGATGCCAGTCACCCGATCAGACGAGTCGGCCTCGTCTGAAATCCGACGGGTGCGATCCGACGATGGGAGCCCCCGTGCCCACCCGCACCCGACTGCTGGTCGCCTACCTCGCCACCCCCGGCGGCGCCGACGCCCTGTCGCTCGGCATCGATCTCGCACGCGCACTGCACGGCGAACTCGACATCGCCATGGTCCTCCCACCGATGGGTCCCATCGAGCAGGTGGCCGCACCCGGCAACGCCGACTACACCCGGTTCGTCGATGACCGGGCGGCGGCATGGTTGGCCGAGGCCACCGCCACCATCCCCGACGACATCGTCGCCGAAGCCCGAATCGCCCTGTACGACAACGTCGCCGAGGGCCTGATCACCGAGGCGCAGCAGACCGAATGCGCGGCCATCGTGGTCGGCGGATCCGGCGGCGGGATCGTCGGGCGCCACTCCCTGGGGTCGGTGGTCAACGATCTTCTGCACTCGTCTCCGCTACCGGTCGTCCTCACGCCGCGCGGAGCCGCCTCGAACGCGCCGCACACC
Source organism: Gordonia sp. NPDC003950 (assembly GCF_053605205.1). NCBI lineage: Bacteria > Bacillati > Actinomycetota > Actinomycetes > Mycobacteriales > Gordoniaceae > Gordonia > Gordonia sp. NPDC003950. The sequence goes on from NZ_JBSGIT010000053.1 coordinate 753, forward strand.
CTGCGCCGCATCACCTGCGCGATCGGTCGCCGACCGGGAAGCACCGCCCTGTTCACCGCCGGCCTCGACCTGTGCGAACGCACCGGACTTCCGTTGCGCCTGGTGTCGCTGGTGACCGGCGACGACGATGCGCTGCCGTGGCGTCGTGACGACACCGACCCCGCCGTCCGGGCCGCCGCCGCCGACCTCCTCGACGGCCTCGTCGATGAGGCGCGCGGCCGCCTCGGCGCCGACCATCAGATCGCCTCCGCGGTAGTCGCCGCGAAAACGACGGAGACCGCCGTCACCTCCCTCGACTGGGATGACGGCGACATCGTGCTCGTCGGCTCCAGCCGACTCGCCCAGCCGTTGCGTCTGTTCCTGGGTACCACCGCGGCCAAGATGCTTCGCGCGCTGTCGGTCCCGATGATCGTCGTGCCCACGAGCACGTGAGCGCCGACGACAACTCCTCCTCAGCAACCGGGCACTCCCCGCAACCCGGTCCGCCCGCCCTCGACACCCCGACCTCGACCTCGACACCCCGCCCTCGACCCGGAGCGCACACATGACGTCACAACCCACACCGCCGAACGCACCCACCGGGGTGACGACGCCCATCGGCGAGATCCCCGTCGACAAGGGCCTCGCCGCCGGCAAGGTCGGCGTGCTCTCCGGCGCAATCCTCGGGATATCCACCGTCGCACCGGGTTACACCCTGACCGCGAGCATCGGACTGATCGTGGCGGCCGTCGGGCTCAAGATGCCCGCGATCTTCATCGCCGGGTTCATCCCGATGTTCCTCACCGCCTACGCCTACCGCGAACTCAATTCCGACACCCCCGACTGCGGGGCATCGTTCACCTGGTCGACGAAGGCCTTCGGGCCGTACGTCGGGTGGATGTGCGGTTGGGGCATGGTGGTCGCGACCATCATCGTGCTGTCGAACCTCGCCGCGATCGGTGTGCAGTTTTTCTACCTGATCATCGCCCAGATCGCCGACCGCCCGTCGATCGCCGACCTCGGTACCAACAAGCTGGTCAACATCGTGACCACACTCGTGCTGCTCGCCGCGGCCACGTGGATTTCCATGCGGGGCATCTCGACCAGTGAACGCATTCAATATGTTCTCGTCGGCTTCCAGCTCATCGTTCTGTTCGCCTTTGCAATCATCGCCCTGGTGAAGGTCGCGGCCGGCGATGCACCCGCGGGCCTGTCGTTTGACATCGACTGGTTCAACCCGTTCACCGGGCTGACGATCTCCGCCTTCGCGGTCGGACTCACGGGGTCGATCTTCGCGTTCTGGGGCTGGGATACGTGTCTGACGCTCGGCGAGGAATGCAAGGACCCCAAGCGCACGCCGGGCCGTGCGGGATTGCTGTGTGTGCTGTCGATCCTGTTGACCTATCTCCTGGTCGCCGTCGCCGTGATGATGTACGCCGGGGTGGGTGCCGAGGGGCTCGGACTGGGCAACGAGGCCAACGCCGAGAACGTCTTCGGCGCGCTGGCCACACCTGTTCTCGGGCGGTGGGGCGGTCTGATGTTGTTCGCGGCCATCCTGGTGTCATCGCTGGCGAGTTTGCAGACGACGTTCTTGCCGGTGGCGCGGACGATGCTCGCGATGGGCTCCTACGGCGCGTTCCCGAAGAAGGTGGCCGAGATCCATCCCCGGTTCCTGTCACCGTCGTTCGCCGCACTGGTCGCGGGCATCGTGACGGCCATCTTCTACACCGTGGTGACGATCCTGTCCGAACGCACCCTGATCGACACGATCGCCGCCCTGGGCATCATGATCTGCTGGTACTACGGCATCACGGCCTTCGCGTGCGTGTGGTACTTCCGGCATGAACTGTTCACCTCGGTACACAACGTGATCTACCGATTTCTGTGCCCGTTCCTCGGCGGCCTCGCGTTGATCATCGTCTTCCTGATCTCCGTGGGCGAAAGCATGAACCCCGACAACGGCAGTGGCGCTTCGATATTCGGTATCGGCCTGGTCTTCTACATCGGGTTCGGCCTGTTGATCGTCGGGGTGTTCGTGATGCTCTACCTCCGGGCACGGCATCCGGCCTTCTTCCGTGGGGAGACCCTTCCGCGGTCCACGCCCGCGTCGACGGTGCCCTCATCGGTGTCGTGACTCACCGCCGGCGAGCGTGCCGATGTCCGGATGGACAGGCCTCGTCAGTGAGAACATCGTTGGGGACACACATCGACAGATCGCCGACATATCGCCGAGGGAGCCGACATGCCCACGCCACGTACGCTGCTTGCCGCCTATCTACCGACACCGGGTGGTGAAGACGCTCTCGGGCTCGGCGTGCAGTTGGCGAGGTCCTTTCATGCAGACCTCGACGTCTGCATGGTGCTGCCGCCCACACCCGATGGTGCCGACGTCGAAGCGTCGGCGCACCTCGATTCGCAGGCAGCGGAATGGTTGTCCGACGCTGCCGCCCGCGTCCCCGACGATGTGGTCGCCGAGGCTCACATCGCCTTCCACGACCACGCCGCCGAAGGCCTCGTCGTCGAATCCCATCGCACCGGGTCCGCGGCCATCATCGTCGGCGGCTCGGGCGGCGGCATTCGAGGCCGCAACTCCCTGGGATCGGTCGTCAACGATCTGATGCACGTCTCCACCACCCCGGTCGTCGTCGCACCACTCGGCGCCCGCGAATCCGCCTCGCCCATCACCCGCATCACGGCCGCCGTCGGTCGTCGTAGCGGCGCCACCCCACTGCTGCGCGCGGTGATCGACGGTTGCGAACGCACCGGATTACCGCTGCGGCTTATCTCGTTGCTGACGCCCGACGGTATGGGCGGCCAGGCGGGAGACCTCGAGACCGCGGAAAAGGCTGCCGCCGAACATCTCGCCGAACTCGTCGAGACCGCGAAACAGGCGTTGGGTGCCGACTACGACATCACCTCGGCGGTCGTCACCGGCGATGATGTCGAGGACGCCGCCGGCAAGGTCGGCTGGCACGGCGGCGACATCGTCTTCGTCGGATCCAGTCGCCTCGCCCAACCGCTGCAGCTCTTTCTCGGCGCGACCGCCGCGAAGATGCTCCGCACGCTCGAAACCGTCCCGATGGTCGTCGTGCCGAAAGACGCCTGACGCGCGGTCGGTTCTCATCGACGCGGTGCCCGCACGCCGGCGCGGTCGTAGCAATGCGAGCGCGATTGTGGGGGCGCCGCGCGAGCGCGGACGGTCCGCGTGAAGCTCATCGTGGTGCGTGTGTGTTCACGCGGCCGGTGAGGCAGCGTGAGCGTGTGGGGTGTTGCGGGATTCGGGGTGGGGTGCCGCAGGCACCGTGGAAGTG
>NZ_JBSGIT010000054.1:0-2834 GCF_053605205.1 Gordonia sp. NPDC003950
GGTCCCACCCAACGAGTACGAACACACCCACTACGCTGGCCTCAACCCCGAGGATCAGCCCACCATCGAGGCGGCACGAAACCGGGGGTGATTCAGTACAGACCGGCACCCATCATCCCGCCTACGCCGATCGCGGTCGCCGAGGCCACGCCGATGGCGCTTTTGCGAACCGGCTGAGTTGACGACGTCATGTGCTCACTTTCTCGTTTGGGCGGCATGGGCGGGATGCGGCCGCACCATGGCGACCTCACGCAGATCCTGCACGAACATCTCCTCGGCCTTGTTCCACGGGCCCGACCGCCGGTCGATGGCCTTCTCGGCCACCAGCCGCACCGCGCCGAGGATGAACACCCACACCACGCAGTACGCCAAAGTCACGCCCACCATCTCCCAGGGCAGCGCAGTCATCAGCCAGCCGAATCCGCTCATCAGAATGGCCAGAATCTGGGTTCCGGCGATCGCGGCGACAAGTTGCCACGACGGGAACGGCCGCAGGAAGAACCACCGCTGCGCACGGGTGACGAAGATCAGCAGGTGCCCGCCGGTGACGAGTTGCAGGAACACCGCCGTCTGGATCTGATCCATCGCCAGGTGCTGGTCGCCCGACCACGACGCCACCCCGAACAGTCCACCGCTGACCTGCGCCGCGCCGTAAACGAGGAACAGCAACCCGAGAGACTGGATCACCGAAAAGAAGCCGAGCACAGCGGAATTACCCCAGAACCTTCGGCATCTGCCACCGAATCGGTTTCTTGCTGACCGGGGTGTTGTCGTAGGCGATCGTCATGATCGGCACATCGTCGAGCAGCGAGATGATGACGATCATGACCGCCGTCAACGGCTGGAAGCCGAGGATGAGTGTCGCGAGGACAACCAGAAACATGATGTCGATCGTGAGGGCGACGCGGTAGATGGTGTAGCTGTTCACCCGCCCGAAGATGCGCCGCGCCTCATCGATCGCGCTGTTGATGACCGAGAGGCCGGGCGCGGTCAGGATCAGCGCCGCCGCGCCGCGCGCGGCATCGGTGGCACCCGAGACGGCCGTGCCACAATCGGCCTGTTTGAGTGCCGGCGCATCGTTGACGCCGTCGCCGGTCATCGCGACGAGATGACCACGCTGCTGCAACGACTTGACGATCGCGTACTTGTGCTCCGGGAACACCCGGGCGAATCCGTCGGCTTTCTCGATCGCATCGGCGATCGCCGGTGGCACGCTGTCGGGATCGAAATCGGCCGGGAAGACGTCCCCGGCGGTCAGGATGTTGGTGCCCAAACCCAGTTCTCGTGCGGTTTCGACGGCGATGGCGGTGTCGTCACCAGTGATCATCCGCACCTCGACACCCTTCTCGCGCGCCAGATCGATGGTCGCTTTACTGTCATCGCGGGGCGGGTCGAACATCGGCAGCACCCCGAGCACCGACCAGCTCGACCCCCGGTCGTCGCACGATTCGGCAACGGCCAGTGCGCGATTGCCGTGGGCGGCGAGATCGGCGACCGACGTCGTGACGGTGGCCGACACATCGTCAGCGGCATTGGCCAGGTCAAGGATGGCCTGCGGAGCGCCTTTCGCGACGATCTTGGCCGTCCCGTCCGCGGAGCGGACCAACGCCTTGGTGTACTTGGTGACGGGATCGAACGGGGTGAACTGCTGCACGGTCCAGGCAGAGACGGCGCCGGGGTCGGCCAACCCCGCGATCACCGCGTCGTCGATCGCATCGTGGTCCTCGGCACGCGAGGCGAGTGCGCCGGCCAGGATCACCTCCGAGCCCTGCGTGGCGGCCACCAGGATCGGGTCACCCAGGGTGAGCTTGTTCTTCGTCAACGTGCCTGTCTTGTCCGAGCACAGGATGTCGATGCCCGCCACCTCCTCGATGGATTGCAGACGCGAGACGATCGCCTTCTGTTTCGACAAAGCGAGCGCGCCGAGTGCCATGGTCACCGAGAACACCGCGGGCATCGCGACCGGAATGGAGGCAACCAGCAGGACCAGCACGAACTGGACGATGCCCAGTGCCTTGTTGACCTGATCGCCTGCGCTGCCCGACCATTCGGTGTCGAAGTTGTGGAACACCTCGAACAAGACGAGGACCGCCGCCAACGCGACGGCGACGATGATCAGGAAGTTACCGATCTGGAACATCGCCTTCTGGGCATGGGAGATCGTGCCCGCTCCCGCGACCAGCTTGGCGGTCCGGCCGAAGAAGGTGCTACCGCCGGTGGCGATGACCACCGCCGTGGTCTCGCCCTGCTTGATGATCGACCCGGAATACGCCTCGTCACCGGCGTTCTTGCGAACCGGAACCGACTCACCGGTCAACGCAGACTGATCGATCGAGACGTCCGCGTCGCCGAGCAACCGCAGATCCGCGGGCACGATCTCGCCGAGGCGGATGCTCACCACATCGCCCGGCACCACGGCATGCGAGGCGATCGTGGTCCACGAGCCCGCGCGCATCACCGTCGCCGTCGGCGCCAGTCCCTTCTTGAGGGCCGCGAGCGCACTCGCCGCCTTCCGGTCCTGCCAAAATCCCAGTGCCGCGTTGAACAGCAGCAAGGCCACGATGATGATGAAATCGTCCCAGTGCTGCAGCGCCCCGGAAACCACCGCCGCGATTTCGATCATGTAGGCGATGGGACCGGTGAAGTAGGAAAGGATCTGGCGCGCGAGACTCTGCGTCTTCTCCGGGATGCCATTGGGCCCGTATTGCGTCAGGCGCGCTGCCGCCTCTTGTTCCGTCAGACCTAATGGGTCTTACTGGATCGTCTACGGTGTGGCAGGTTCAGTACTGGTAGCGGTCGCTGGGATAGCACTCGTTTGACCCGGAGCATCCGGC
>NZ_JBSGIT010000055.1:0-2815 GCF_053605205.1 Gordonia sp. NPDC003950
AACTCGGTGTGCACCCGGAGGCGCTGCGGACCTGGGTCAAGCAGGCCGAGATCGATGGCGGCGTTCGACCGGGTACCACGACCAGCGAGGCTGAACGGATCGCGCAGCTGGAACGGGAGAACCGTGAGCTGCGGCGGGCGAACACCATCTTGAAGCAGGCATCGGCTTTCTTTGCGGCGGAGATGTGCGCCACGAGGCGCTGGGTATATCGAGAGGTGGTGAGAGACCGTCTCTTTCGGGTCGTCGCAGCGGCCTGATGAAGCTGGGGGCAGCCTGATCCGGGGAGCGCCGGGGAGGGTGGCAAGCGGCCCCGACAAAGGCGAGTCGTGCTGGTACTGCCAGACGGTGCGGGCTCGTCGAGCAAGGTCAGAAGGTACAGCGTGAGCGAACCAGTGGTGGACGCCCCGTAACCGCGAAGCCGGCTCCAAACCTGGCGGATCTGGGCCGGTCTGCAGTGCTCGACGTCCTCTATCTCCGAGGGTGTCGTCTCCGATGCCGTGTATTTCGGGCGGTGAGGAGGCCACGGTGAAGGTCTGCGGCGTAGTCGTGGCGATGCTGCCGGGGTAAAGCTGGGTGCCTCCCTGACCGATCGATGTCCTGGTGAACGTGGGAACCGACCTGTGTGTGGCCCATCGTGGCGAGTATCCGGCTCGTCGTGATGGAAGGCCCGTGTCCGGCTGACAGACGCAGGTTGGGGCAGAGGTCTCGTAGTAGTCGCGGGTGGTGACGTGCCCGTCTCGGCGGCCGTGAGAGACGGCTACAGGGCGAAGGGGACCAGCGAAAGACGCAGTGACAGTACTGGAATGTCAGGAGGAGTGGTCGACGGTGAATACCGACGAACTGGAGTCCGCGCTGGTGCAGGCGGAACGCCGGGTACTGAAGATCCAGACCAAACTGCACCGTTGGGCACGCGATGATCCGCATCGCAGGTTCGACGATCTGTTCAATGTTGTTGCCGATCCGGCGTTTCTGTTGGTGGCGTGGGATCGGGTGAGCGGGAACAAGGGTGCCGGAACTGCCGGGGTGGATGGGCGTACCGCGTCCAGCGTCGCGCAGGTGCAGGGCGTTGAGGAGTTCCTTGACCGATTGCGGTCTGGTCTGAAGGACCGCAGTTTCCGGCCGGTGCCGGTCCGTGAGCGGATGATTCCCAAGAGCGGCGGCACGTTGCGTCGACTGGGTATTCCCACGATCGCTGATCGGGTGGTCCAGGCATCGTTGAAGCTGGTGTTGGAGCCGATCTTCGAAGCGGATTTTCTGCCGTGTTCCTACGGGTTCCGTCCGAAGCGCCGGGCTCATGACGCGGTGGCCGAGGTGCGTTACCTCGCGACCCGACCTCGGTGTTACGAGTGGGTTGTCGAGGGAGACATCAAGGCATGTTTCGACGAGATCGACCACACGGCCCTGATGGGCCGGGTGCGTCGACGTGTTGGCGACAAACGCGTCCTGGCCGTGGTGAAGGCATTTCTGAAGGCGGGCATCCTCACCGAGGACAAGCTGCTGGAAGACACCACCGCCGGTACCCCGCAGGGTGGGATTCTCTCACCGCTGCTGGCGAACATCGCCTTGTCGGTGCTCGACGAGTACATCGCCGGGCTCGCGGGCGGGCCGAATACCGGCAAGGTTGAGCGGGCGGCACGCCTGCGTCATGGCCTGCCGAATTTCAAGCTCGTCCGCTACGCCGACGACTGGTGCCTGATGATTCGGGGCACCAGGGCTGACGCCGAGCAGTTCCGGGAGGACATCGCCGCCGTGCTGGCGGCGATGGGGTTGCGTCTGTCACCGGACAAGACCCTGATCACCCACATCGACGACGGGTTGGATTTCCTCGGGTGGCGCATCCAGCGACATCGCAAACGAGGAACCAACCGGCACTACGTCTATGTCTATCCGTCCAAGAAGGCCGTGGTGGCCGCGTGCCGGAAGATCAAGACGTTGTGCAGACAGATCGGGGTCGGCCAACCGCTCGATGTCCTGTTACGCCGCGTGAACGCGAGTGTGCGGGGATGGGCGGGGTATTTCCGGGCCGGGGTGTCCTCGGCGGTGTTCTCCTACATCAGCCATTACCTGTGGCAGACGGTGTGGAGATGGTTGCGCCGCAAACACCCGAAAACGACCTGGACGCAACTCCGCCGCCGCTACTGCGGCGGCGGATGGTGGCCCGCTGGGGACGAACGGGAATTGATCGATCTGGAGAAGATCGGCACCACCCGATACCGCTACCGCGGTTCGGTGATCCCTTCACCCTGGCCAGAACCTGTCGACACGGTGAACGCCGATGCCACAACGGCTCTCGTGGAGAGCCCGGTGCATTGAAAGGTGCACGCCGGGTTCGGGAAGCGGTCCGGGGAGACGGAAATGCCGCAAGGCATTCACCGCGCCCCGGGCCGACTTTCATCGACCGCCCGCAGCGCTGATCGTGGAGTTCGTCGCCACTCATCGTGGCGAACATGGAGTCGATCCGATCTGCGCGGCCCTGAGAGATACGGCCGCCCAGATCGCTCCGTCCACGGTGCGAGCCCATCTGAGTTCTCGACGAGTCGAGGCGCCACGGGTGGTCCGTGACCGCGAGGTCCTCGGCGAGATCCGCACTGTGCATGCCGATAATCTCGGCGTCTACGGTGCCCGCAAAGTCCATGCCGAACTACACAGAAAGGGTGTCCGCGTGGCCCGCTGCACTGTCGAACGGTTGATGAAAGCTGATGGGCTGCAGGGGATAACGAGAGTGAAGACGCGCAGGACCACGTGCAGCGAGGGGGCCGAAACTCCGCGACCGGCAGATCGTGTGGAACGGCAGTTCACCGCGGCGGCGCCCAAC
>NZ_JBSGIT010000056.1:0-2670 GCF_053605205.1 Gordonia sp. NPDC003950
CCACAGCCACCTCAGCGTCACCCTCAGGCGCCACGAACTCCGCCGCCACACCACCGAACTCCGGCGCCGGCAACGCCTTACGATCGATCTTGCCCGCCGTGTTCAGGGCGATCTCATCGAGCACCATCCACACCGACGGCACCATGTAGCCCGGCAACGCCGCCGCCGCGGTCGCCTGGACCGCCGCCACATCCACCGCCACGCCCGGCACACCGGCGACGTAACCGACCAGATGCTCACCGCCACCGGGAGCCGACGCCACCGCCGCCGCCGCGTGCACCACCCCCGGCGCTGCGGCCAACACCGCCTCGATCTCCCCCAACTCGATACGCTGACCACGCAGCTTCACCTGGAAATCGGTCCGGCCCAGATACTCCAGAGAACCATCGGGCAGACGCCGCACCAGATCACCGGTCCGATACAACCGGGCACCCGACCCGCCATACGGATCGGCCACGAACCGTTCCGCCGTCAGATCCGCCCGAGCGGCATAACCACGCGCCAACTGCAGGCCACCGAGATACAACTCGCCAGGCACACCCACCGGCACGCGATTCAACCGCCGATCGAGAACAACCGCCGACGAGTTCCACACCGGCACCCCGATCGGCACCGTAGGATCATCCGCCGACACCCGCCCGATCTCCTCGAACGTGATCTCCACCGCAGCCTCGGTCGGACCGTACAGGTTGTAGAACAACGCATCCGGCCACACCTCGCGCGTCGGCGCAGCCACCGCCGGCGGCAACGCCTCACCGGTAGTCGATACGATCCGCACCGAATCCAGCGACCCGAGAAGATCCGCAGGAACCACATCGACGAACACCGACAGCATCGACGGCACGAAATGCACCATCGTCGCCCGGGTGCGCGCAATCTCCTGCGCCACATACACCGGCTCCAGATGACCGCCGTCCTTGAGCACCACCAACCTCGCGCCCACCATCAACGGCGCGAACAACTCCGGCACCGAACAGTCAAAGGTATACGGCGTCTTCTGAACGACCACATCAGTCGCGTCGATCGGCAACCCGTCAAGACCCCACCAAAGCCGGTTCAGCACCGCCGCATGGCTCAGGGTCACCCCCTTGGGCATTCCCGTCGAACCCGACGTGAACAACGTATACACCGCCGAACCACCATGCAGCACACCACGATCAGCCACACCCAACGGAGCCGCCACCACCGCAGCGACATCAACCTCCCCGCCCGCATACACCCCCAGCACAGACACCCCGACCGCCTCCGCGACACCCACCGCACCAGCAGCCACCGAACGATCCGACACCAACAACAACCGCGCACCCGCCGTACGCAACATGTACTCCACACGATCAGCCGGCGTCGCCACATCGATCGGCACGTACTGACCACCCGCCGCAACGATCGCGTGAATCGCGACCATCATCTCCACCGACCGCGGAATACACAGCGCAACAGCCGACTCCGGCCCCACCCCAGCCGCAACCAACTCCCGCGCCAACACATTCACCCGCGCACCGAACTCCGCGTACGACACCTCACGATCACCGAACACCAACGCCACCGCAGACGGAGTCCGCCCCACCTGAGCCGCAACCGCATCACCCACCGAAGTCACCACCGGCAACTCCACCGGCCGCCCCCACTCAACCCCGGCCTCCGCCACCACATCCGCCCGCGACATGATCGCCACATCACCGACCGCAACCAACGGATCAGCCACCAAACCACCGAGCACCCGCACGAACCCGTTCGCGATCACCTCGACGGTGGACGCATCGAACAGATCGGTCGCGTAGATGATCGAACCCGACCACGTCGCGTTCACCGCCGACGACACGGTGATGTACAGATCCAGCTGCGCCGGCACATGGTCGGCCACGATCGCCTCGAAATCCAGGCCCGCCACCGATAGATCGACGTCGCGTACCGACGCACCCGGATCGAACGACAACAGCACCTGCGCCAGCGGCGCGAACGCCTCGCTGCGCACCGGATCCACGGCATCCACCACCGATTCGAACGGCACATCCGCGTGGGCGAAGGCGTCCACATCGCCCGCCCTGACCTGCCGCAACAATCCTTCGAAGGTCTCGTCGGGCTCCACCTGTGCCCTGAGCACGAGGGTGTTGACGAACATGCCCACCAACGGATCCAGAACAGCCTGACCACGCCCGGCGATCGGCGTCGCCACCGCGATGTCCTCGGTAGCCGACAGTCGCGCCAACAGCACCGCCAGCGCGGCATGCACCACCACGAAGGGGGTTACTCCGTACTGCCGGGACACCGCGTCGATCTGCTTGCCGACGGGCTCTGGGATCTCGAACGCGATCCGACCACCGTCGTGGCTTGCGATCCGCGGCCGTGGCCGGTCGGTCGGCAACTCCAGCACGTCCGGCAGCCCCGCCAACCGCTCACGCCAGTACCCCAGCTGCCGGCCGACCATCGAATCGGCGTCTTCGGCGGAGCCGAGGACCTCGTGCTGCCAGATCGCGAAATCCGCGAACTGCACCGGCAACGGCTCGAACACCGGCATCTCACCAGCCACCCGCGCCGCATACGCGGTCAGCAGATCGGTCAGCAACGGCAACTGCGACTCACCGTCAGCAGCGATGTGGTGCACGATCACCGCGAGCACGAACTCACGATCCCCGGACTGCCACAACCGCACCCGCAACGGCCACTGCG
>NZ_JBSGIT010000057.1:0-2470 GCF_053605205.1 Gordonia sp. NPDC003950
TGTCAGCGGACATGAAAAACTGCCCATGGGCGGTCACGAAAGTGCCCGCTGACGGCCAATAAGGACTGCCCATCGGCGGTCAGGAAAGTGCCCGTCGGCGGACACGATTTTGCCCACACCTGTCTCATCCGGCGGCGCGTCTGCGCTGTGCGGGCCTCTCCCGTGGCTTCGATAGCGATGCCTAGTCGTATCGAACTCACTCACGGGAGAGACCCATCTTGAAGTCTGACGGAGAACTCATGGACATACTCAATGCCTACGACCTGACGGGGTCGTATCGGGCTGCGGCCGAGTTGTGCGGCTGCAGCCATCACACGGTGAAACGGGCGGTTGACGACCGTGCCGCCGGGCTGGCGCCGGTGGTGCGCCGCGCCCGATTGATCGACGACTACCTGCCTCATATCGAGGGGTGGGTGGTGGATACGAAAGGAAAGATCCGCGCCGACAAGGCACACGAAAAGCTTGTGGCCCTTGGCTATACAGGGAATGAACGTACCACACGGCGTGCGGTCGCGGAAATGAAAGCGCAATGGCGCGTGGGTAATACGCGAGTGCACCGGCCGTGGGTGACCGAACCCGGCCTGTGGGTGCAGTACGACTTCGGCGACGGGCCGGTTGTTGATGGCCGCAAGGTGGTGTTACTGGTGGCGTGGCTGGCGTGGTGCCGCTACCGGGTGGTGATCGCGCTGCACGACCGGACCGCGCCGAGCGTGTTCGCCGGTCTGGATCGGGTGTTCCGCATTCTCGGTGGCGCCCCGTCGTATGTGTTGACCGACAACGAGAAAACGGTCACCACTGGCCATATCGCCGGGGTACCGATCCGCAACCGGCAGGCGGTCAGTTTTGGCCGCTACTACGGCGTCACAGTGCTCACCTGCGAGCCGGCCGACCCGGCCACCAAGGGCGGGGTGGAGAACGCGGTGAAACTGGCCAAGGCCGATATCGTGCCGACCGACACCAATCTGCTCGACGCCTACGAGACCTTCGGCGATGTCGTGGCCGCGTGTGAGCAGTTCATGGGTGAGATCAACGACCGGGAGCACCGCACCACCGGACGACGTCCGATCGAGATGCTCGCCGCCGAACGCACCCGACTGCATCCGATCCCCGATCTGCCGCACACCACCGGGTTGGGGGTGACTCGCCAGGTCCCCCGCAACACGCCGATGATCTCGTTCGAACACTGTCAATACTCTGTTCCGGCAACACTGTTGGGTCAATCGGTGTGGGTGCGTCATCACCCCGCCACCGATGAGGTGATCGTGTGCGCGCTCGATGACGGCGGCCCGACCGAGGTGGCCCGACACCGCCGTACCAGCCGCGGTACCCCGGCGATCGATGACGCCCACTTCCCCGACCATGAACCGAAAATCCCGGGTGACTATCGGATTCGGGCACGCAACACCGACGACCACGCGTTCCTGGCGATCGGCGAGGGCGCCGGATTGTGGTTGAAAGAAGCCGCCGCCGTCGGCACCGAACGCATGCGGGAGAAGATGCGCCATGCCGTGTCGCTGGCCGCCCTGCACACCACCTCGGATGTGGACTGGGCGTTGGGCCATGCCGCGGTACACGGCCGATTCGCCACCGGTGATCTCGACTCCATCCTGGCCGCCAAAGACCTCGACCACACGCGGCACCAGGCCTCGGAGAACACCTCGCTGGCACAAGGAACCAAAGTCTGGAACATGTTGGGCAACAACACTATCGACGACGCCTATCTCGGCGAGGAGGAAACACGATGACCACAACAACGATGTTGCCTGCAGAAGTCGAAACGTTGATGCGGCAACTGCGGCTGCCCCATGCCCGCGCGATCGCCGGTGACGTGCTGGCAACCGCACGGGCACAACGCTGGGACCCCGCCGAAGTCGTCAAAGCATTGCTCGCCGAAGAATCCGCAGGCCGCGCCCGATCGATGTTGGCCTCACGCCGCAAATCGGCGAACTTCCCGACCGGCAAAACCTTCGACGTGTGGGACGAAACCGCCTCCTCGATCCCCGTACCCACCCAGCACGCCCTGCAAACCCTCGAATGGGTGCAGCGACGCGAGAACCTCGTGGTGTGCGGACCCGCCGGCACCGGCAAAACATTCTTCCTCGAAGCCCTCGGCCAGAAAGCGATCGAGGCCGGCATGCCCGTTGCGTGGTTCAGCCTCGAGCAACTCGGCACCCTGGTCCGCGCGCACCGCGCCGATGACACCCTGGGCAAGGCCATCGCCAAGATCGTGCGCGCCGAACTCGTCGTCATCGACGACGTCGGCCTGCTGCCAGTAGGTGCTGACGCCGCAGAAGGGCTCTACCGGGTCGTAGAAGCCGCCTACGAACGCAAATCGGTGGCCGTGTCCTCCAACCTGCACCCATCCGGTTTCGACGAACTCATGCCCAAAACACTGGCCACTGCCACCGTGGACCGGCTGCTGCACCACGCCCACCTCTGCCAGACCACCGGCGACTCCGTGCGCCTGGCC
>NZ_JBSGIT010000058.1:0-2438 GCF_053605205.1 Gordonia sp. NPDC003950
AGCACACTGGCGTGGTGATCGGCGAGGTTGCGGATCACCACGATGGCGTGCAGCGCACTCTTTGCGTCCTCGTGGGTGAGGCCGCCGGTGGTGAAATCGAGTACCGACAACAAGTCGATGGTGATGTCAAGTTCCCCCGATGTCATGTACACCACAGTACGCCTCGTTGGCGGTCGGCGCAAGGGTCAGTTTCGTGAATCCTGTTGCTGTGCATAACGTTTGGTCTGTGGATAACTTGTTGTCGGCGATGTTTTCTTGTCGGTGGGGTGTGGTATGGGGCGTCGCTTTCTCGGGAGATGCTGTGGCGGTGTCGGTTCCAGTGTCATGTTGCGAGGTCTCGACACGGACTCCGTTTCGACGGAGCTCAACGCGGCGGCTATCGCTCCGGGTCGGCTCGACCGGGCTCGACCGGCGGGATGAGGTCGGCTCGATCGGCGGGAAGGGGCTGTCTTGGCCGTAATCTCAGCGCTGTCAACGGAATACAGGGCGCTGTCAGTGCGGCGGAGAGCGCTGTCAGCGGAATGCAGAGCGCCGTCAGTGAGGACTAGAGCGCTGTCAGTGAGTAGGCGAGCGCTGTCAATGGATCCAGTGGGCTGTCAGTGCGCCGCGATTCCGCGGCGCACTGGCGTCGTCTGGTCAGACGATGCTCGGTGGCTCGCACCTGCCCGTCATTTCGGTCTTCGTGGTTTCGGTGTTGCCGAAAGCCGCCATATGGTTGACCCTGTCCCGAGAGTGACCGAGGAGTGGTGTGCATGGGCGAGGTGATCGGCAGTGTGCTGCCGTTGGCAGTGGCGGTCGCTGTGTCGCCGGTGCCGATCATCGGGGTGATCCTCATGCTGCTCGGTCGGCACGCGCGCACCACGAGTATCGGGTTTGCCTTCGGCTGGGTGGTGGGCATCGTTGCGGCGACGAGCGTGTTCGTCGTCGTCGGGGAGGTCGCCCGGGCCGGCGCCACCGCCATTGCGTGGATCCAGGTGGTCCTCGGTGTCGCACTGTTCGGCGAGGGTGTGCGTCAGTGGTTGCGCCGCAGGACATCCGAAGGGGTTCCGGCGTGGCTGTCGGCCGTGGACGGAATGCGACCGCCGTCGGCGGCCGCACTGGGATTGGGCCTCGCAGCGGTGAATCCGAAGAATCTGCTGTTGTGCATTGCCGCCGGTGTTCTCGTAGGTGGGGCGGAAGTGCCGGCCGGGTCCACCGCTGCGGCGATTGCGATCTTCGCCGCGATCGCATCCTCGTCGGTGGTGATCCCGGTGATCGCGTATCAGATCTTCACCGAATCCATCAGCGGCCTCCTGCGCCACGTCGAGAAGTGGCTGGAGAACAACGCCGCAGCGGTCCTGGCGACGCTGATCCTGATCATCGGCGTGGTTCTGATCGGCAATGGCATCGCCGAACTCGCCTGAGGCGAAGGCTGACTCGGCGATCCGGCTCAGCCGGATTCCCGACTCCCGGTGGTATGGACGACGACGACCTCCGGGCTCCACGGGACCAGGTCCTCGACGGTGGACTTCAACGATCCGATCGGTGGGAGATCTTGCGGGGCAAGCACATTGATGGTGACGGTATGTCCGCTCCAACCGACGCTGGTCACATCCGCCGACGTGACGCCACCGGCGTCCAACCAGTCCTCGGTGGCCGTCGCCACCTGCTTGGCCCACAGCGACGTCAGCGAGTTGACCACCATCGGTACCGCAACGACCACAAAGGCGACCAACAGCACGATGTAGGCGCGCGCACGGCGATGTACCGCGCCCGCCGCAACGGCCGCTTCCCGTCCGACTCCGGCGAGGGTGAACACCAGCACGCTGGTGATGACCATCGCCACCACGTTGGAGGCGAACAGGATGAACGCGCCCAGCGCCAACGAGGGCGCACCGGACCCGAGGCAGACGCCGACCACGCCGAGTGGCGGCACCAGGCTGATCGCGATCGCCACCCCGGGCAGCACGTCGCCGACATCGCGCCGGGTGATGGCCACGGCACCGACGAGCCCGGTGGCCAGGGCGGCCAGGAGATCTGCCAGCGTCGGTGATGTCCGGCCGGTGACCTGCGAGTTGGTCAACACGTTGATGGGATTGGGCAACAGTTGGGCGAACACCGCGCCGAGGATGACCACCAGGACGACGCCGGCGAGGACATATCCGACACTCGACAGGACCAGCCGCCCACGGGCGGTGACGATGCCCAGACCGATCCCGAGGATCGGCGTCGACAACGGTGCGACGATCATCGCTCCGATCACGGTCGCGGTGCTGTCGCCGATCACGCCGGACACCGCGATGATTCCCGAGAGCGTCAACATGATCCAGAACGCCGACTGTTTGGCCGGGCGGTCGCCGGAAGTCAGACATCCCATGCGGTATCTCTGTCAAGCGGCAGCGGTTTGGGTCGTTGGGGGCCAGGCAGTTTCCTCGTCGTAGACAGTCGCGTGGGCCAAG
>NZ_JBSGIT010000059.1:0-2200 GCF_053605205.1 Gordonia sp. NPDC003950
CGACGATCACCACCTACGAGTGCTCGACGGCGCCAGAGAACTGTCACTGCACGCACGAACCACCACCAAGACCATTCGCAACTTCAACGCCCACCGGCCCCACCGCCGGTAAGCATCTCCCGAGAACACGACGTCACGCATCTCCTGAGACCGCACACGTCAGCTCATTCAAGCTCACGATGGCCGCGGTCGATCGAGTCTCCTCGTACTCTGCATACGCTCGCTCGATCTTCGAACGTGCTATACAGAAATCCATGGCCGCAGACGCCATCGCTCCTGCGAGCTGCTCCACAGCAGGCGCTCCGTTGGCATCATGTGCGAGAAAGTGCGTCCGCACGATAGTCGATGTTTCCGGAACTGTGACGGCGTCCTCGAACGCCGGCAGGAAGCTGATCAGCGAGCTGCTCGTGCCCCGAGCTAGCTCGAGGAACTGTTCGACGACCGCCGATTCGTCAATCATCACTCACCCTTGATCGCGCAGCACGTCCTCCCGCGACCGGGGAGGCACGTAGGCAGGATATCGGCGCGATAGGACATTCTGGCGGCGCCACTCGCTGGGCGCGCTGATCTGCCGCCCTCCCGGAGGTCGGCAGCCGCATGAGCAGATTGGTGACGTTCGCAGCGAGGGGGTGGGCACCCAGAAAGCCGGTCGTGATGAAACGGATGAGAGGACTCGTCATAGCGGATCTAGAGCGGGCCGTTGGTTCTGGTGTGGTCCGGACCTGAGACCGTGAGCAGCGACCCGAGCAATCGTTCCTCGGCGCGGATAGCCGCAAGCCAAGCTTTCGGCTCAGTGGGGTGCGGTCAATCTCCTCATTGAGTCGAGCCGACGATGTACGTAGGAGGAGAGCGAGAACGCGTCGTAGAAATCGTTCAGAACCTCATCATTGAAGATTCGGCTGGAGTGCGCGCGCGGGTTTCGGAAGTGCCCGTGGATCCCAACGAGCAGGCTTTTAAAGCCGCGGTGCTCGCTGATGTCGGAGTCTGATTCATGGGCGTTGATGGACCAGGCGGGATGCTCGCGATTGGTTCCGAGGACGCCGTCGTAAAGAGCTGCGCCATCACCCGCCAACCCCGTGATGCCGCGGACTCTTGCTGGGATGCTCTTCGACGCTTCCGACATTGCATGAAACAGAGAACGCCCGATGAGTTCCTCGTCGCAGTAGCGGAATAACTCGCTGTGACACCCTCGGCGCCTCAGCTCAGTTTGAAGTCGTCCGGCCAGGGCGGCACCCTCGGAGATGCTGGATGCCTTCGCTCCGGATGCGAGCTTGCCCGCTTCGTTAACTGCGTAGCCGTAGTACACGAGGAACTGGTTGAGCTGGTCGCGCAGCTCGTCGAAACGAGCTGGCTGAGCGGCATACCGGCTAGGATTCATGGCCTTTGCGATGAATCCGCCCATGACGTTGCCGGCTTGCTGTCGAACCTGGACGTTGTAGAGAGTGACGTACAGGCTGTCGCGCTTGTTGCCGCCCGGCTCACGCTGCCTGACTCCCACCATCTGGAGCAAGGAGTCGATCTCGGAACCGGTGAGTCCCGGATGATCTGTCTGCGAAAGCACGTCGCACACGCCCTTGACGAAATCCGGGGTGAAGGGAGCAATCTTCGGGGGCGTTTGTTTGGGCATAGTGGTCGACATCGAGTGGCTCTGCTCTTAGAGGCGACTGACCAAGGTCTGGCGCCTTGCGATTAGGTGTTATGACGTTCTTATCATTTCGGACGTGGGTCGGACTCGGAGACTTGGCCTACTCGTCCTCCATCACAGGCTCGGGTTGCTGACCGTGCCGTCGACGCCACAAGTCGCCCATGTCGTCGGCGAACTGGAGATCGACCCGTACGTCGGCTGCTCCGGGAGCGCTGTACATCACCTCAGCTGACTGATCACGCGCGATCACGTCAGGGTATTTGTCGACCATCTGCTTCTGCGCGTTCTGAAAAAGCGAGGAGAGGCCAGGCGCACTCATAAGGTGATCCGAGAACATCCCACCGTAGGAACCGAGGTTCACCGGAACACCGAACATCCCCGGCGGGTATATCGAGTTGGCGCGAGAGCCGATGGCATCAAGCGTTCCGCTCATCCCACCCGCCAAACCCTCACGGAAGAGTGAGGTTCCCCCCGAACCGTAGAGGCATCGATAATGAGGAGCACGATGCCAGAGAAGCGGAAGAAGTACGACCGGGAGTTTCGTGATGGGGCGGT
>NZ_JBSGIT010000060.1:0-1711 GCF_053605205.1 Gordonia sp. NPDC003950
ACCGCCCCATCACGAAACTCCCGGTCGTACTTCTTCCGCTTCTCTGGCATCGTGCTCCTCATTATCGATGCCTCTACGGTTCGGGGGGAACCTCAACCCCCCACCAGTGGGGACTTTCTCATGGCCACGGACACCCCCGCATGCGCGGCGATCGTGCGCAGCCCCGGCGACGGTAACCCCACCGCCAGACCCAGCCACAACCGCAGGACTTCTCTGATCTCTTCCACAGCAACCTCCCGATAGCCCATGCCGCCGCCCCTTCCATGACTGCTCGTCACGGCCGAGTCAACGGGACCTGACCCCGGACCTTGGACACGTTGAATCCCGCAGTTCGCGGGGAGAAGCGAGATGATCAAGGTATGGCTCGGAGACACTATTCAGAGCAGTTTCGTCAGGACGCGGTGGACTTGTACGAGTCGACCCCCGGGGCCACGGTGCGCGGTATCGCCGCCGATCTTGGGGTCGAGCGCGGCACGTTGCGTCACTGGCTTGAGCGCTACGGCACCGGCCGCAAGACCGCTGCCGATGGCAGCGGGGCGGTCAGCCCGCTCAAGGCCCGCAACGGCGATGGGCCCGCTGTGGTGGGGCCAGAAAGCGCTGAGGCCAAGATCGCACGGTTGGAGAGGGAGAACGCGGCACTGCGTAGCGAGAAGCTCAAGCTGAGCACCGAACGGGAGATTTTGCGTCAGGCGGCCAAGTATTTCGCCGGGGAGACGAACTGGTGAGCCGCTTCCAGTTCGTCGCCGACCACCTCGACACCTACCCGGTCAAGTGGCTATGCGATCTCCTCGAGATCGCGTGTTCGTCGTTTTACGCCTGGCGCAAGGCGGCCCCGCGCCGGGCGGCTCGTGCGGAAGCTGATCATGTTTTGGCGCAACGTATTCGTGAGGTTCACGATGGTGACAGCACCTGTGGTGCACCGCGGATTACCGCGGAACTCAACGATGGGGTGGCGCTGGAGAACCGGGTCAATCACAAACGGGTGGCGCGGGTGATGCGCGCCCACGGCATTGTCGGTTATCGGCGGCGCCGTCGTGTGGTCACCACGATCCCTGAACCTGCCGATCGCATAGTCCCTGACCTGGTGGAACGCGATTTCACCGCGCCCGCCACGAACCGGGTGTATGTCGGCGATATCACGTATCTGCCGATCGCCGATGGCTCCAACCTGTACCTGGCTACGGTGATCGACTGCTACTCCCGACGGTTGACGGGGTGGGCGGTGGCCGATCATATGCGCACCGATCTCGTTGCCGATGCCTTGCAAGCGGCACAACAGACGCGAGGGTCGTTGTCGGGAGCGGTCTTTCACTCCGATCACGGCTCGGTCTACACCAGCAAGGCCTACGCCAACCTGTGCGCTGAACTCGGCGTGACCCAGTCCATGGGAGCGGTGGGCACCAGCGCCGACAATGCGATGGCCGAGTCGTTCAACGCCACGCTCAAACGCGAGGTCCTTCAAGATGAGCAGTCCTGGCCCGATGAGTTCACCTGCCGGCGTGAAGTCTTTGGGTGGCTCGTGCGTTACAACAACCGCCGAAGACACTCGTGGTGCGGGCACCAATCACCACTCACCTACGAAAACCGTTACGCTGCTACACTTCTACACGCAGCATTGTCAAGGGACATCGGGAAGTGCCCACAGGCGGACGTGGGAACTGCCCGTAGGCGGTCACGAGGGGGTGCCCGGTGGCGGACATGAATGTGCCCA
>NZ_JBSGIT010000061.1:0-1627 GCF_053605205.1 Gordonia sp. NPDC003950
CACACCCCCGAACTGAGCTCTACCATCATCAACGTCAGATGGTCTGTGTAAGTCCAGTGCTCATCAGTGAGAGGAAGATCTATGAGCATGGCGTTAGACGACAAGCAGCAGGGCCACGACGACGAGCAGTTGCCTGAACTGGCCGAGCCGCGCTCGACCGCGGAAGTCGCCGAGGCATTACAGGCCTCGGGCATGGTCGATGAGCTGCTCGCCCAGATCGATACCGGCCAGATCCAGATCACCGGCGAAGGCGGGTTGATCCCAGGTCTGATCAAACTGGCCCTCGAACGCGGTCTGAAGGCCGAGCTGACCGATCACCTCGGCTATGCCAAGGGCGATCCGGCCGGGCGGGAGTTGCCCAACGCCCGTAACGGGTCGAGCCCGAAAACGGTGGCCTCGGAGGCCGGGCCGGTCGAGCTGAACATTCCTCGTGACCGTGACGGCACGTTCACCCCGCGGCTGGTCCCGAAGGGCTCGCGCCGCCTCGGCGGCCTCGACGACATCATCATCTCGCTCTACGCCGGCGGCATGACGTTGCGCGACATCCAACACCATTTGGCCTCCACGATCGGCACCGATCTCTCGCACGAGACGATCTCGAAGATCTGCGACGAGGTCCTCGACGCGGTCGATGAATGGCAGAACCGGCCGCTGGAGCCGTTGTATCCCGTCATCTACCTTGATGCCCTGGTGGTGAAGGTCAAAGACGGCGCCCATGTCCGAAACAAGCACGCCCACATTGCTATTGGCGTCGATATGGCCGGCGTCAAGCATGTGCTGGGAATCTGGATACAGGCCGAAGAAGGCGCCAAGTTCTGGGCCGGGGTGTGTGCGAATCTGGCCAACCGCGGCGTCAAGGACGTGCTGATCGTGTGCTGTGACGGGCTCACCGGATTCCCCGAAGCGATCGAGGCGACCTGGCCGCTGGCCACCGTGCAAACCTGTGTGGTGCATCTGATCCGCAACTCGATGCGGTTCGTGAACTACAAAGACCGCAAAGACGTCGCTCGGGCGATTAAACCGATCTACACCGCCCCCGACGCCGAGACCGCCCGCCGCGAGTGGGAAGCCTTCCGCGACTCGGAACTAGGCGCCAAATATCCGAGTGCGGCAATGGCTTTCGACCGAGCCTGGGATCGGTTCATCCCCTTCCTGGCATTCCCGCCCGAGCTGCGCAAAGTCATCTACACCACCAACTCGATCGAGTCGCTGAACTACCAGCTCCGCAAGGTCATCAAGAACCGCGGACATTTCCCCAACGACATCGCGGTCCGCAAACTCTTGTGGCTGGCCATCTGCGACATCGAAGACAAACGAGCCGCTCAACGCCTCAAAGAACGCGGGACCAGGCGGTCACAGCCCCGTAAGGCCCTCGGACGACTGGTCGAGGGACAGGTCGTCACCAACTGGAAGCAAGCCCTCGGACAGCTCGCTCTGGCCTACCCCGACCGGATCGAACCGCACCTCGGCTAAACCCACGGACCACAAGAAAATCAGGAGTCACGTTCTTACACAGACATCTTGACAAGCTCGTCAACCGCGCGGTGATGCCGTACTCGCGACACGTCCGCTCGAAGAGCACCTCAACCGGCAACGGCCGCGTGTGTCTGCCGGTGAACTGGTTGCC
>NZ_JBSGIT010000062.1:0-1558 GCF_053605205.1 Gordonia sp. NPDC003950
CAACGCGCGCGCCTTGACCTCCGGATCGATCTTCTTGGGCATGTGCTCATCCTTCCTGACTCAAAAGGAAGCGGCACGAAACCTAGGGGGATTCACCGCGGGAACGCCCGTCCTCGTCGACACCGATGGAGGTCTGGACGACGTCGTCGCCTTACGTGCGCTGGCGGCGACCGGCAGATTGTGGGGTGTCACATCGACGTGGGGAAACGTGTCGGCGCCGGCGGCCGCGCGGAACGCGAGTCTCGCGGTACCGACCGTCCCGGTGTGGTCCGGCGCGAAGCGACCGCCGCCACGGTGGCGACCGTCGGCGGTTCATGGCCACGACGGTCTTGGGGATGGCGTGTCCCCCGTGAACCGGTCCGGTTCGTTTTAGAGTCCTGATTGCCCTGATGAGGGCACGAAGGGACGATAGGGATCATGGCAGGACGTAAGCGTCACTCGGCGGAAGACATCGTGCGCAAGTTGCGCCGGGCAGACGAGCTGGCCGCCGAAGGCAAGACCGGCGAGGAGATCGCCGCCGACCTCGAGGTGTCGGCGGCGACCCTGTACAACTGGCGCCGCCAGTACGGCGGCATGGACGGCGACGCCGCCAAAGAACTCAAAGAACTGCGCGAACAGAACAGCCGGCTCAAGCGGCTACTCGCCGACGCCGAACTCGAGAAGGACGCGCTGCGGGAGATCGCGAAGGGAAAATTCTGAGCCCGACCGCCAAACGCGCCGCTATCGACATGCTCAAAGACGTGATGAACATGTCAGAACGCAAGGCGTGCAAGGTTGTTGGGCTCGCCCGCTCCGCCTATCGGCAGCTACCTCAAGCACAGACACCCGCCGACCCCGACGCCGGCCTGCGTGAGCAGCTACGGACCTACGCCCGCAAGAATCCCCGTCATGGGTTTCGACGTGCGTGGGCGTGGCTGCGTTTCGACGAGGGCGATGAGGTCAACAAGAAGAAAGTCCACCGGTTATGGAAGGACGAAGGATTGCAGGTGCGCCGCGCTCCGCGCCGTAAACGGGCTGGCCAGTCGTCGGTACCGATCATGGTCGCCGATGCACCGAAAGTGGTGTGGGCATTGGACTTTCAGTTCGACTCCACCGTCGACGGGCACAAGATCAAGATCGCGTCGATGGTCGATGAACACACCCGCATGTCGCTGCTGGACATCGTGGACCGCTCGATCACCGCCGAGCGACTGATCGAGGAGTTGAAGAAGGTCTTCGCGATCTGGGGCGGCCCGCCGATGGTGCTGCGCATGGACAACGGCCCTGAGTTCATCTCCGAGGCCCTGCGCGCGTTTTGTGCAGGGTCGGTGGGGATCGCCTACATTCCGCCCGGCACGCCGTGGAACAACGGGTTCATCGAGTCGTTCAACAACCGGCTGCGCGATGAGTGTTTGAACCGCAACTGCTGGCCCACCCTGTTGGAGGCGCGCGTGGTCATCGGCGACTTCAAAGACGACCACAACCTGAATCCCCCTAGGTTTCGTGCCGCTTCCTTTTGAGTCAGGAAGGATGAGCACATGCCCAAGAAGATCGATCCGGAGGTCAAGGCGCGCGCGTT
>NZ_JBSGIT010000063.1:0-1547 GCF_053605205.1 Gordonia sp. NPDC003950
TCAGACATCCCATGCGGTATCTCTGTCAAGCGGCAGCGGTTTGGGTCGTTGGGGGCCAGGCAGTTTCCTCGTCGTAGACAGTCGCGTGGGCCAAGCATCCGTGGAGGATCCCGACGAGTCGATTGCCGAGTTGACGCAGGGCGGCGTGATGTCCGACTTTGCGGGCTCTGAGTGTGTCGTAGTACGCCCGAGCGCCTGGCGAGGCGTTCGTCGCGCAGAACGCCCATTGGTGGCAGGCGTCAGCGAGTCGTTTGTTCCGGGCATAGCGGGCCAGCACGACGCGCTGCTTACCTGAGGCCCTGGTGATCGGTGAGGTACCCGCATAGTTCTTGCGCGCCTTGGCATTGCGATAACGCTGGGGGTCATCACCGAACTCGGCGAGGACCCGCGCGCCCAGTATCGGTCCGAGCCCCGGGACACTGCTAACAATCGCAGCGGCCGGGTGTCGGCCAAAACCCTCGCTCACCACCTGCTCGAGCTCAGTGATCTGAACCTCCAGCAACTCCAGCACTTTGGCTTGCGAGACCACGACCGATGCGTAGGCCTTCTCCACTGCTGCGGGCAATCGCAGCGCCGGCGCTCGCAGTGTCTCGCAGATTGCTGCAGCTCTGGCGGTCAGGTCGCCCCGCCGGCGTGCCCGCTTCAACGCGGCACGGACCTGCGCCGGACTCAACGCGGCCGCGCGTTGGGGGTCGGGAGCCCGCACGAGCAGGTCGAGCACGTGCGGTGTGGTCAGATCCGGGTAGGCGGCAAGAGCTGCGGGGAAGAACTCCCGTAGTGCCGACCGCAGCCGCAGCAGTGCCCGCGTACGGTCCCAGATCAGACTCTGGTGCATGCGTGTGACCACCTTCAATGCGGTGACCTCGTCCGAATCACCAGCGATCTGCCGGTGATGGGCACGGTCAAGGCGCACGATCTCGGCCAACACATGAGCATCGGCAGCATCGGACTTGGCACCAGAGGTGCTGTGGCGTTCTCGGTACCGCGCCACCGACATCGGATTGAGTGAGTACACCGCATAGCCTGAAGCCAGCAGCGCGTTCACCCATGCACCGCGGTCTGTCTCGATCCCGACCACGACCGTCCCGGCGCATAGATCGCCGCTGGACTGATCAGCAGCTTCGTCATCAAGGTTCTCGGCGACAAGCTCATGCAGACGGCTCAGCCCGACAGTCCCCTCAGGCAATCGTTCACGAGCTAGCCGTCGTCCGGTGCCATCGACGATCTCCACATCATGATGATCCTCTGCCCAGTCGTCTCCCACGTACAGCATGACCAGAACTCCTGTCCCGTTGGTAATCAACCGGTTTCAGTAGCAGAGGGAGAACCTCGGCGACCTAATGGTCCAGTGTTGTCCCTAGACCGCGCGGTCCCGGGAACACGACATCTCATCAGCGATCGGATCTCTCTCACGTTCGCCGGGCGCACGATCTGACTTTAGGAGTCACCACATGCCGGATGCTCCGGGTCAAACGAGTGCTATCCCAGCGACCGCTACCAGTACTGAACCTGCCACACCGTAGACGATCCAGTAAGACCCATTAGGT
>NZ_JBSGIT010000065.1:0-1522 GCF_053605205.1 Gordonia sp. NPDC003950
CCGGGGGGTGATGCTCCTATGGGTTGTCAAGCCGCTGTGAGCCATTGGCGGTAGCGGTTGGCGAGTTCGTCATCGCGGCGTTTGCCGCGTTCGATGGTGGAGATGTGCATGGGCCACACGCCGAAGTGGTCGGCTACGTTCTGGAGTGAGAGGCCGAGGGCGAGGCGTGCTGGCCGCAGGTCGGTGATGTCGGGTACGGCGGGCGGGTTCGTGATGAGGGTGTAGATCTCATTCGCGATGTGGCGTTTCAGGCAACGGATGGCCTCGAGTTTTGTCTTGCCCTCGGCCAGCTTCTTGGCGATATAGGTTTTGGTACGGGAATCAGCGCTCATGCGTACCAGGGCGATAGTGTGGATCGCGTTGTTCGCGCGTCGGTCTCCGCCGCGGTTGAGGCGGTGTCGATTGGTCTTGCCGCTGGAGGCGGGGATCGGACTGACTCCGGTGAGTGCGGCGAACGCGGCTTTCCCGGTGATCCGCTCGGGGTTGTCGCCGACGGTGATCAGCAGTTGTGCTGCGGTGACGACCCCGATGCCTTTCGCGGCGAGCAGTCCTGGGTTGACGCGCTCGACGAGGGCGCGGAGTTGATCGGTGGTGTCCTCGATCTCCTCGCTGAGGTACTCGTGACGCCTTGCCAGACGGCGTAGTGCGGTGGTGGTGGCTGGTTCGATTCCGTTGACGGGGTCGCCTGGCCGGGAGCGACGCAGTGTGTTCAGGAGCATCTTCTGGTCGAGGCTTTGCAGCTGTTCGCGTTTGCTGGCGGGTGCGGATACGAGGATCATCGCGATCTGCTGAAGCACTTTGGCGCGGGCCTTCACCGCTGAGTCCCGTACCAGGGTCAGTACCCGAATCGACTCGACGGGACCAACGCTGGTTTTTGGCAGGGGCAGGTTCTCGTCGGCGAGGACGACTTGTGCGGCGGTGATTGCGTCCAGTGGGTCGGATTTGCCTCGCAGCCGCCGGGCGGCCCGATTCGGTCGGATTACTTCTCGTACGTCGATGCCTGCGGCATGCAGATGCCGGGTCAGGCCGGCGCCGTAGGAGTTGGTGCCCTCGACACCGAACCGCATCACCTGCCCGAGTGTGGCGATGAACGTGAGGATCGCGTGGTACCCGGTTGTGGTCGCTGGGAACTGCCGATCGGCGAGCACAGCGCCGGTGGTCGCGTCCAGAACAGCGACGTGGTGGGTATCGGAATGCGTGTCAGCGCCAGCGACAACCGGGCGCGAGCTTGTCATGATGGGTAGTGCCCTTCCACTCGAACGGAGGCGGCGGCACCGGCCGGGCGGGCAGACAAGACGTTGAGGGGGCCTCTAGGCCAGGCTCCTATTAGGTCATGTCCGCTCGGTCGGCGCACCAGTTGACGCCCCGTTCGGGAGTGGACAGATCAAGGTAAGGCAACGCGTGAGCGGGCCAGTCAGATGCAGAGTCACACCCCCGAACTGAGCTCTACCATCATCAACGTCAGATGGTCTGTGTAAGTCCAGTGCTCATCAGTGAGAGGAAGATCTATGAGCATGGCGTT
>NZ_JBSGIT010000066.1:0-1514 GCF_053605205.1 Gordonia sp. NPDC003950
CGCACCCAACACCACACTCCCCCCCCCCACACACCACAAACCACCACGACAACGCGCCCGCCCGCCCGACCCCACCGCCCCCGATTCTGTCGGTGGTGATCGATACCCTGAGTCATCGAACACACCACCGATCCCGGAGGTCCACCATGCCCACCATGCCCACGCCGACCACCACCACCGCACCGACCACACCCCGATGCGACGCCACCAACCTGTTCGACACCACCCCACCCACCGAACTGGCCGCCGTCCAAATCGAAGAACGCCTCCTCGGCCACGCCGCCCAAATCGCCACCCTCACCGCACGATTCCTCGAACTCCTCGCCGAATTCGAAGACCGCCACACCTGGGTCGGCGACGGCATCCTCTCCCTCGCCCACTGGCTGTCCCTACGCGCCGGACTCTCCATGCGCACCGCCCACGACCACGTCCGCGTCGCCCGCGCCCTCCGCAACCTCCCCCGCATCCACACCGCCTTCACCCACGGACAACTCTCCTACTCCAAAGTCCGCGCCATCACCCGCGTCGCCACCCCCGACCGCGAACCCGAACTCCTCAACCTCGCTCTCTCCGCCGACGCCGCCCAAGTCGAACTCCTCGTCCGCGCCATGCGCAACATCGACGACCACCACTACCAAAAACACAACCGCCCACCACAATCCACCGCCAGCTGGCGCTGGAACACCGACAACACCCTCACCGTCAGCATGCGCCTGACACCCCTCGACGGCGCCGGCTTCCTCGCCGCCATCGTCCGCGCCGAATACGAACGCACTCGCACCGCCGACGACCCCGACATCGCACCCCTCACCGACAACCACCCCACCACCGACCCCGACACACCACCAGCCCCCGGCGACCTCTCCGACCTACACCTGTGGCGCAACACCCCCGCCAACATCGCCCCCGCCCTCATGCTCATGGCCGACACCATGCGCACAACCGTCGACGTCCCCGTCCTCGCCCCCGGCGCCGAAGTCATCATCCACACCCACGACAACGCACCCGACACCACAAGCACCGATGACAGCGACGCCACCGATCCTTCTGCGTCAGACCCCGCTGTGTCGAATCCTCCTGCGCCACCAGCCGATCCACACCTGCACAACGGACCCGCCCTCACCGACACCGAACTCGCCGAAGCCGACTGCACCGGCAGCCACCGCCACGTCGGCCACGACCGACGCGGCGTCGTCGCCCTCTGGGGCCGCAAACGCCGCTCACCCAATGCCGCGATGATGCGCATCATCCTCGACCGCGACCACACCTGCCGCTACCCCGGCTGCGGACGCACCCGCCACCTGCACGCCCACCACGTCACCTGGTGGTCCCGCGGCGGCGACACCCACCCCGACAACCTCATCCTGCTCTGCTCCACCCACCATCGCGCCCTCCACCAAGGAGCGTTCTCCATCACCATGAATCCCCCTAGGTTTCGTGCCGCTTCCTTTTGAGTCAGGAAGGATGAGCACATGCCCAAGAAGATCGATCCGGAGGTCAAGGCGCGCGCGTTG
>NZ_JBSGIT010000067.1:0-1358 GCF_053605205.1 Gordonia sp. NPDC003950
TGAATCACCCCCGGTTTCGTGCCGCCTCGATGGTGGGCTGATCCTCGGGGTTGAGGCCAGCGTAGTGGGTGTGTTCGTACTCGTTGGGTGGGACCATCCCGATGCTCGAGTGCAGCCGGTCGCAGTTGTACCAGTCGACCCAGCCGGCGGTCGCGTATTCGACGTCTGAGGGCGTCTTGTACGCGCCGGAGTGAAAGACGGTGGTGCGGATGCATTCGGCCTTGTACAAGCCGTTTGCCGACTCGATCAGGGCGTTGTCGTAGGCGTCCCCGATCGAGCCGATAGAACGGGCGATATCCTCGAGATCGAGATGCTCGGTGAGGGTCGAGGACGTGTACTGCGACCCGGCATCCGAATGGTGAATCAACTCGCCAGCGATGACCGGATGGCCTTCATGGGCGCGGTACCACAACGCCATGCGTAGTGGAATCATCACCAGCTCAACAGTTTTCGATGTTGATGCGTGCCAGGCCACGATCTTTCGGGAGAACACGTCGATGATGAACACCACGTACACGAAACCGACCCAGGTACGCACGTAGGTGAAGTCGGTCACCCACACACGGTTGGGGGCATCGGCACTGAATACCCGGTTGAGCAGGTCCCCGGCACGGACTCCGTCGGCGGCCGGGATGGTGGTGCGCACTCCTTTCGTTCGGCGTATTCCGTTGAGCCCCAACGTTTTCATTGCACGATCCACCGCGCCGAAACTGACGCCGGGCATGGTGGTGCGGTCGAGGTGCGCGCGCATCTTCTCCCGCCCGTACAAGCCGGTCGGGGTTAACCGCCGACGCCCCTGGGCATCGGTGGTCCAGGCGGCATCGCGGACCGCGTTGACCGTCTGGGCGTCCGAGATGGTTCGCGCTGCTGGTCGGCGTGACTTCCACGCCCGGTAGGTGCGTGCGGCGATCTGGCAGCCCTGTTCTCGTAGGACTCGGCAAATCGACTCGACCGCAACACCTTTCGCGCGCATCGAATCAATGAACGCGATACTCATCGATTGCGGGGGTCGAGTTCCCCCGCGAAGAAAGTCGTGGCCGCTTTGAGGACCTCGACGTCTTCGCGCAGACGCCGGTTCTCGGCCTTGAGACGCTTGATCTCGGCGTTTTCCTCGCTCGTGACGCCCGGACGTGCGCCGGCGTCGACATCGGCCTGCACGGTCCATCGGCGCACCGATTCGGTGCTGACGCCGACCTTGCGGGCGATCGCCTCGGCTGCGGCGGTCACCGTCGGATACTCCTGGCCGTGCTCGGACATCAGCCGCAACGCGCGCGCCTTGACCTCCGGATCGATCTTCTTGGGCATGTGCTCATCCTTCCTGACTCAAAAGGAAGCGGCACGAAACCTAGGGGGATTCA
>NZ_JBSGIT010000068.1:0-1355 GCF_053605205.1 Gordonia sp. NPDC003950
TGATCCGTCCCGGTGTTTCCGGAGGGTTCGTCTCAAGGGAGAATGAAACCTATGGCAGCGGCAGGATCGAAGCGGTACTCGGCTGAGCTGAAGCGCGACGCGGTGGACATGGTCAGGCAGTTGGTGGCCCAGGGTTCCACGGAGTGGGCGGCGATGGGGAAGACCGCGGAGTTGTTGGGTGTGGGCTCGGCGGAGACGGTCCGCTGTTGGGTTCGTAAGACGCCGGCGACTGCGGCGGGCGGCGTTGCGGAAGCCGAGAACGAGGAGATTCGGCGGCTCAAGCAGGAAGTGGCGGAACTTAAGCGAGCGAACGGAATCCTGAAGGCGGCGTCGGCTTTCTTCGCGGCCGAGATCGACCGGCCACACCGCTGATTGTGGAGTTCATCCGCACTCACCAGGGTCACCGGGTGGGTGCGGATGGTCTTATCTGGGGCGTCGATTCGATGTGTGCCGTGCTCGGTGAGCATGGTATCCGCATCGCCCCATCCACGTACTACGAACATATCAACCGCGGGCCGAGTGCCCGTATGCTCGCTGATGCGCACGTCATTGATGCGATATTCACCCTTCGTCGGGAACGTCCGTTGATGCGTGTGTTGGGTTCGCGGAAGACATGGATAGTGTTGCGCAGCAATGGTATTGATGTCGCTCGCTGTACCGTTGAACGAGTGATGCGCGAGATGGGATGGCGTGGCGCGAGCAAGAAGAAACGGGTGCGTACGACCATCCCAGAGCCGAGCGCTGAGCGGCCGGCAGACCTGGTCGATCGACAGTTCTATGCTTCGGCGCCGAATCGTTTGTGGGTGGCAGATTTTACGTACTGTCGTACCGCCTCCGGGTGGGCGTATACAGCGTTCGTCATCGATGTCTTCGCCCGCAAGATCGTCGGATGGAAAGTGGCCTCGGAAATGACGGTGAACCTTGTGACTGACGCCATCAACAACGCGATCGACAATCGAAAGCGTTGTGGTGTAGTCGATTTGACCAAGCTCGTGCATCATTCCGATGCGGGATCACAGTACACGGCGATTGTGTTCGGGCAGCGACTGGCCGAGGAGGGAATCGCGGCTTCTATTGGCAGTGTCGGGGATAGTTACGACAACGCCCTGGCCGAGTCGGTGAACTCCGACTACAAGAACGAACTCGTCGACAACCAGCCGCGATTTCACGGTGCGACCGAACTGTCACTGGGCACCGCTGAATGGGTGGCGTTCTACAACCGGGAGCGGCCTCACAGCTACTGCGACGACCTCACTCCCGACCACGCTGAGCAACTCCACTACGCTCACATGCGCACCCTCAATCCGGAGGAGGCACTCACAACCTGAGCTCTCCGGAAATGCCGGGATGGATCA
>NZ_JBSGIT010000069.1:0-1355 GCF_053605205.1 Gordonia sp. NPDC003950
TGATCCACCCCGGCTTTTCCGGAGAGCTCAGGTTGTGAGTGCCCCCTCCGGATTGAGGGTGCGCATGTGATCGTAATGGAGTCGCTCAGCGTGGTCGGGGGTGAGGTCGTCGCAGTAACTGTGTGGGCGTTCACGGTTGTAGAACGCCACCCATTCGGCCGTGCCCAGTGACAGTTCGGTCGCGCCGTGAAATCGCGGCTGGTTGTCGACGAGTTCGTTCTTGTAGTCAGAGTTCACCGACTCCGCGAGCGCGTTGTCGTAGCTATCCCCAACGCTGCCAATAGAAGCCGCGATGCCTTCCTCGGCCAACCGCTGCCCGAACACAATCGCCGTGTACTGCGATCCCGCGTCTGAATGGTGTATGAGTTTCGTTAAATCAACTACACCGCAACGCTTTCGGTTGTCTATCGCGTTGTTGATGGCATCGGTCACCAGGTTCACCGTCATTTCCGAGGCCACTTTCCAGCCGACAATCTTGCGGGCGAACACATCGATGACGAACGCCGTGTACGCCCACCCCGACTCGGTGCGGCAGTATGTAAAATCGGCTACCCACAACCGATTTGGTGCCGCAGCATAGAACTGTCTGTCGACCAGATCCGCCGGCCGCGACGCTGCCGCATCAGGGATGGTCGTACGCACTCGCTTCTTCTTACTCGCGCCATGCCATCCCATCTCCCGCATCACTCGTTCAACCGTGCATCGGGCGACATCAATACCATTGCTGCGCAATACTATCCATGTCTTGCGTGAACCCAGAACCCGCATCAGCGGCCGCTTCCGGCGCAAAGTGAAGATCGCATCGATGACCTGCGCATCGGCGAACATGCGGGCGCTCGGACCGCGGTTGATGTGATCATAGTAAGTGGATGGGGCGATGTGGATACCATGCTCGCAGAGCACGGCGCACATCGAATCGACGCCCCAGACAAGGCCATCCGCACCCACCTGGTGTCCCTGGTGAGTGCGGATGAACTCCACAATTAGCGGTGTGGCCGGTCGATCTCGGCCGCGAAGAAAGCCGACGCCGCCTTCAAGATCCCGTTCGCTCGTTTGAGCTCGGCCACCTCGCGCTTGAGTCGTCGAATCTCCTCGCTATCGGCCTTGGCTGGCGCGCTGGCGGCGCCCGACGGCGCCTTGCGCACCCACTGGCGAACCGTCTCCGCCGAGCCGACTCCGAGCAAGTCCGCAGTCTTGCCCATCGCCGCCCACTCGGTGGACCCCTGAGCCACCAACTGCTCGACCATGTCCACCGCGTCGCGCTTCAACTCATCCGAGTATCGCTTCGATCCTGCCGCTGCCATAGGTTTCATTCTCCCTTGAGACGAACCCTCCGGAAACACCGGGACGGATCA
>NZ_JBSGIT010000070.1:0-1351 GCF_053605205.1 Gordonia sp. NPDC003950
TTCGGTGGTGAAGCTGAGAATTTAAGCCCCAGTAAACGGCGGTGGTAACTATAACCATCCTAAGGTAGCGAAATTCCTTGTCGGGTAAGTTCCGACCTGCACGAATGGCGTAACGACTTCTCTGCTGTCTCAACCACAGACTCGGCGAAATTGCAGTACGAGTAAAGATGCTCGTTACGCGCGGCAGGACGAAAAGACCCCGGGACCTTCACTATAGCTTGGTATTGGTGTTCGGTTCGGTTTGTGTAGGATAGGTGGGAGACTGTGAAGCGGCCACGCCAGTGGTTGTGGAGTCGTTGTTGAAATACCACTCTGATCGTATTGGACTTCTAACCTCGGACCCTGATCGGGTTCAGGGACAGTGCCTGGTGGGTAGTTTAACTGGGGCGGTTGCCTCCCAAAATGTAACGGAGGCGCCCAAAGGTTCCCTCAGCCTGGTTGGCAATCAGGTGGTGAGTGTAAGTGCACAAGGGAGCTTGACTGTGAGACGTACATGTCGAGCAGGGACGAAAGTCGGGACTAGTGATCCGGCACCAACGTGTGGAAGTGGTGTCGCTCAACGGATAAAAGGTACCCCGGGGATAACAGGCTGATCTTCCCCAAGAGTCCATATCGACGGGATGGTTTGGCACCTCGATGTCGGCTCGTCGCATCCTGGGGCTGGAGTAGGTCCCAAGGGTTGGGCTGTTCGCCCATTAAAGCGGCACGCGAGCTGGGTTTAGAACGTCGTGAGACAGTTCGGTCTCTATCCGCCGCGCGCGTTAGAAACTTGAGGAAACCTGTCCCTAGTACGAGAGGACCGGGACGGACGAACCTCTGGTGTGCCAGTTGTTCCGCCAGGAGCATTGCTGGTTGGCTACGTTCGGAAGGGATAACCGCTGAAAGCATCTAAGCGGGAAGCCTGTTCCAAGATGAGGTTTCTCACCCCCTTTTGAGGGGTTAAGGCCCCCTACAGACCATGGGGTTGATAGGCCAGAACTGGAAGCCTGGTAACAGGTGTAGGTGACTGGTACTAATCGGCCGAGGACTTACAACAACATTTCTTTAACTCACAATAAAATGTGTCGCATCCACTATGTACTTCTGAAATAGCACATCGCACAGGGGCTCCGCCCCCGTGTGCCCCCAAAAACAGGGGTGCGTCCCGTGACGGGATGTATCGGCTAATTTCATAGTGTTTCGGCGGCTATAGCGGTGGGGAAACGCCCGGTCCCATTCCGAACCCGGAAGCTAAGCCCACCAGCGCCAATGGTACTGCACTCTGATCGGTGTGGGAGAGTAGGACACCGCCGAACTATCATTCCGGGATGCCCCGCAACACACACGTGTTGCGGGGCATCACCGCATTCCC
>NZ_JBSGIT010000071.1:0-1287 GCF_053605205.1 Gordonia sp. NPDC003950
TGGCAGGTCCCCGGTAACCGGTCCAGTCAGTTCTAGAGCCAGTTCCTTCTTGCAGTCGATCAGTCGATCTCGCAGGCCACGGGGTGATGTTGGTGGGTGCATCCGGCAGCGTACTCGGCCGGGGTCTGGTAGCCCAGCGCTGAGTGGCGGTGTCGGTGGTTGTGGTCATCCTTGAAGTCGCCGATGACTACGCGGGCCTCGAGCAGGGTGGGCCAGCAGTTGCGGTTCAGGCATTCGTCGCGCAGCCGGTTGTTGAACGACTCGATGAACCCGTTGTTCCATGGCGTGCCGGGCGGAATGTAGGAGATGCCTACCGACCCTGCGCAGAACGCTTGGAGGGCCTCTGAGATGAACTCGGGCCCGTTATCCATGCGCAGCACCAGCGGCGGGCCACCCCAGATCGCGAACGTCTTCTCCAACTCCTCGATGAGCCGCTCGGCGGTGATCGAGCGGTCGACGATGTTCAGCAGCGACTGCCGGGTGTGCTCATCGACCATCGACGCGATCTTGACCTTCTTCCCATCAACGGTCGAATCGAACTGAAAGTCCAATGCCCACACCACTTTCGGCGCGTCCGCATCGATAATCGGCACCGAGGACTGGCCCGCCCGTTTACGGCGCGGAGCGCGCCGCACCTGCAGGCCTTCCTCCTTCCACAACCGGTGAATCTTCTTCTTGTTCACCTCGATGCCGTCGTCGAACCGTAGATGCGCCCACGCCCGACGAAACCCATGCCGGGGATGTGTGCGGGCGTAGGTACGCAGTTGCTCACGCAAAGCCGCGTCCGGGTCGGCCGGTGTCTGCGCTAACGGCAGCTGCCGATAGGCTGAGCGGGAAAGCCCAACCACCTTGCACGCCATACGTTCTGACATGTTCTTGACATCTTTGAGCATGTCGATCGCAGCGCGTTTGGCGGCCGGGCTCAGAATTTTCCCCGGGCGATCTCCCGCAGCGCGTCCTTCTCCAACTCCGCATCAGCGAGCAACCGCTTGAGCCGGCTGTTCTGCTCACGCAACTCCTTGAGCTCTTTCGCCGCGTCGGCATCCATCCCGCCGTACTGGCGCCGCCAGTTATACAACGTCGCCGCCGACACCTCCAGATCGGCGGCGATCTCCTCGCCGGTCTTACCCTCCGCGGCCAACTCGTCAGCCCGGCGCAACTTGCGCACGATGTCCTCGGCCGAGTGACGCTTCCGTCCTGCCATGATCCCTATCGTCCCTTCTCCGCCCTCATCAGGGCAATCAGGACTCTAGAACAGCCCGGACCGGTTCACGGGGGACACGCCAC
>NZ_JBSGIT010000072.1:0-1286 GCF_053605205.1 Gordonia sp. NPDC003950
TGGCGTGTCCCCCGTGAACCGGTCCGGGTTGTTCTAGAGTCCTGATTGCCCTGGTGAGGGCAGAGAAGGGACGATGAGGAACATGGCAGGACGGAAGCGTCACTCGGCTGAGGACATCGTGCGCAAACTGCGCCGGGCCGACGAGTTGGCCGCCGAGGGTAAGACCGGCGAGGAGATCGCTGCCGATCTCGAGGTGTCGGCGGCCACCTTGTACAACTGGCGCCGCCAGTACGGCGGTATGGACGGCGATGCCGCCAAGGAACTCAAGGAACTGCGCGAGCAGAACAGCCGGCTCAAACGCCTGCTCGCCGATGCTGAACTGGAGAAGGACGCGCTGCGGGAGATCGCGAAGGGAAAATTCTGAGCCCAACGGCCAAACGCGCCGCCATCGACATGCTCAAAGATGTGAAGAACATGTCAGAGCGTATGGCGTGCAAGGTAGTTGGGCTTTCCCGATCGGCGTATCGGTGTCTGCCGCAGGCGCAGACTCCGGCCGACCCGGATGCCGCGCTGCGGGAGCAGCTGCGCACCTACGCCCGCAAGAATCCGCGGCACGGGTTCCGGCGGGCGTGGGCGCATCTGCGCTTCGACGACGGTATCGAGATCAATAAGAAGAAGGTGCATCGGTTGTGGAAAGAGGAGGGCCTGCAGGTCCGCCGTGCCCCGCGCCGGAAGCGGGCCGGCCAGTCGTCGGTGCCGATCATCGATGCTGATGCGCCGAAAGTGGTGTGGGCGTTGGACTTTCAGTTCGATTCCACGGTGGATGGGAAGAAGGTGAAGATTGCGTCGATGGTCGATGAGCACACCCGGATGTCGTTGCTGAATATCGTGGACCGCTCGATCGCTGCCGAGCGCCTGATCGAGGAGTTGGAGAAGGTGTTCGCGATCTGGGGTGGACCGCCGATGGTGCTGCGTATGGATAACGGCCCTGAGTTCATCTCTGAGGCGCTGCAGGCGTTTTGTGCAGGGTTGGTGGGCATCTCCTACATTCCGCCCGGCACACCGTGGAACAACGGGTTCATCGAGTCGTTCAACAACCGACTACGCGACGAGTGCCTGAACCGCAACTGCTGGCCGACCCTGCTCGAGGCCCGGGTGGTCATCGGCGACTTCAAAGACGACCACAACCACCGACACCGACACTCAGCGCTGGGCTACCAGACCCCCGCCGAGTACGCTGCCCAATGCACCCACCAGCATCACCCCGTGGGCTGCGAGATCGACTGATCGACTGCAAGTAGGAACTGGCTCTAGAACGGCCTGGACCGGCTATCGGGGACCTGCCA
>NZ_JBSGIT010000073.1:0-1187 GCF_053605205.1 Gordonia sp. NPDC003950
GATCACCTCAAGGTCGCAGAGAAGGAAGGCCGCAAACTCCAGGAACTGTTGCACGACTGGGGTGTCGCACCGGCTTCCGCGTCCCGCATGATCCGGCTGGGCACCGCACCCGACCTCGAGCGCGTGTACCGCCACACCTCGTTGGGCACATTGTCGGCCGAACACGCCGACGCCATCGTCCGAGGATTGACGCACATCGAGAAACGGTCCGGGGAACCTGTCACCGCCGAAGAACGCGACGCTCACAGCATTGCCTTGTTGGGGCACGCCACTGCCGGGTTTACTCCCGCCGAGATCCGTGACTATGCCAAGAGTCGCGGGAATCAGCAGGCCGACGACACCGACGGCCTACCCGCCGGCGAAGACCGTTCCATCAACACCCTGGACTTCCGCGATTCCGACGACGGACGCCTCACCGTCACCGGCGACCTCCACGCCGTACTCGGAGAGAAACTACGGACCGCGATCGAAGTCCTGTCGGCGCCACGACCCCAACCCGACGGATCCCGCGATCCACGCACCGCAGGACAAATGCGTGCCGACGCCCTGGAGATCATCCTCGACACCGCCGCCCGCGCCGCCGCAGGCCAGCACTGCGACGACGGACCGCGCATGCCCACCGAGCTGATCAACCTCACCATCCCCACCGGCACACCCTCACTGGCGTCACTGGCATTCATGGGATCGGTCACCGAAGCCACCGCCCGAAAACTATGCTGCGACGCCACCGTCGGCGTCATGATCGTCAGCACAGACGAAGTACCCCTATCACTCGGACGCACCATCCGACTGTTCAACCGGGCCCAACGACGCGCCCTGACTCACCGCGACAAAGGATGCATCAAGTGCGGTGCACCCGCCTCACGCTGCCAGGCGCACCACATCACCCACTGGATCGACGGCGGCGAAACCTGTTTGGAAAACGGCGCTTTGCTCTGCACAGCCTGTCATGACGACGTCCACCATAACGGATGGGACGTCGTCATGGGAGCCGACCACCACCCCTGGTTGATCCCACCGGAAACGGTTGACCCACAACGCCGATGGCTGCGGTCCTATCACCGCCGGACCATGACCTTGGATGGGTTGCCGGGTGTGGCATGACGATTCGAGTTCCAGCCTTGCGGGGTCTCCTTGCGTTGAGCTCCGTCGAAACGACCGATGGTCGGGGCCGCCCCGGTGATCGC